>NZ_BAXD01000010.1:0-74885 GCF_001310395.1 Halolactibacillus sp. JCM 19043 | reverse complement strand
TTTATTGTTTATAGCCATTTAGCCTTTCCCTCCTCAGTAAAAGTAAAGGGGATTGAGCGTTAGAACTCAATCCCTCTCACTCTAACTTATTGTTGCATTAATGCAATATCTTCTTTTAGTAATTCTACAGCTTCATCAAGTACTTCTTGTGGGTCTTCACCTTGAGAAATAAATGTTAAAGCATCTGCAATTGGTTCCCAAACTTTAGACATTTCAGGAATGTTTGGCATTGGGTGAGCATATTGCGTTTGATCAAAGATCGCTGCCATTAATTCATTATCAATTTCAACTTCTGTGTGTCCTGGAAGTTCACCAGCGACTTCAAAGTAAGTTGCTGAGCTGTCAGCGTTTGTTGCAAATAATGCTAATTCAGTTGCCCAATGTTGGTTCTCAGTGTAATAAGATACTAACCAACCTTTGTTACCAGAGAATGAATTTAATACTTCGCCATTGACTTCTGGTAAGATTGCGATACCTAAGTCATCGCCTAAAGCACCTTGGTAATCAGGAATAGCCCATGGTCCGTTAACAACCATACCGACTTTACCATCCATGAATGAATAGACCGTTAATAACGTCTAAGTCAGCACCTTGTGGGATAAGACCTTCTTCAAACCATGATTGGATTGTTTCTGCACCAGCTACTGCACCTTCATTGTTTAAGCCAATATCAGATGGATCGTAGTTACCGTTATCATCTTGTGCGAAGATGTAACCACCGTCACCAGTTAAGAATGGATAGGTGAAGTAGAAGTCTAATGCGTTCATCATGAAACCATATTCATCATTAGAAGCATCTGTTAAGTCACGTGCAATTGTCATTAAGTCATCCATTGTTTTTGGTGGTTCTGGAACTAATGCTTTGTTGTAGAATAAAGCATATGTTTCAACAACGGCTGGAATACCGTATTGAATGCCTTCATAGTTGAATGCGTTGAACGCTTCTTGATTGTAACCTGATAATTGCGCTTGTTGTTCTTCAGTAAATTCTAACTCAGCTGCCACACCTTGTAAGTGAATATCTCCCATACGGTCATGTGGTTGGAAGAAAAGATCTGGACCTTGACCAGACGGACCATCTAAACCAATACCATCTAGTTGATCAAGCATGCTGTATGGTGTTACTTCAACTTCGATACCATACTCATCTGTAAAGCGAGCAAAGATTTCATCATAAGCATCTAATTGTTGCTCTTCGTCGTTTACCCAAACTTTTAATGATTCGGGTTTTTCTGGAAGATCTGATGATGCGTCATCGTCACCTTCACCTTCAGTATCTGATTGTTCTGAATCTGATCCTGTGTCTGTACCACCATCATCTGTTGCCTCGTCATCGCCACTACAAGCGACTAAAAACATTGACAATACCAACATAAGTAAAGCTGTTAACCAAAACGATTTACCTTTTAACATGTGTGTTTCCCCCTCTAAAATGAGTGATATAAGTGTGCCTGTCACCTTGCCTTCTCTATCTCCCCTTACTTACGATGAATTAAACCGTTTTCAAAAGATTTTCTAATAAACTGAAGTTTGGCAGCTTGCGTATGTAGCTTATTAGATGACGGAAGCAGGTGACCTGCTTGAACGATCCTTGCAACCTCAGTCGCTTGCGCAAATTGTGAAATCGCTTGCACCGTTCAATAAATTCATTATACTATTAAACGCTTACAAATGACAACCCCTTTTTAAAAAAAAGTTAAAAAATATTGTAAACGCTTAACGCATTGCTAATGCTAATTTTTTTATTCGACTAATCGGCCAGCTGTCGACTCTAATGAATTCACATTTGTTGTGAGTGCCTGCTGACGTTTGGCTTGATCTTCAATGATATTTGTGACTTCTTTAATCTTCTCTTGCAAACCGGTTGCACCATTCGCTAGTTCTGTCACAGACGAGGCCACATCTTCAATCGCCACGTTAATTTGTTCAACCGACTGATTAATCTCAGATTGTTCTTGTGTTAAGCGCGAATTATCGACAGCAATTGTTTCAAATAAGGCCGTGGATTGCTTTGTTTGATCCAAACTTTGATTTGTTTGGACTTCAAATGTTTCAAACGTCTTAACGACAGCTTCTACTTCTTCTAGTAAGGACGCCAGTACTTCTTTCGTTTGATCACTAAATGTATTTGTTCCTTGCGACAACTTTCTAATTTCATCTGCCACAACCGCAAAGGTCCGACCTTCTTTACCTGCTTTAGCTGCTTCAATGGACGCATTAATGGCTAATAGGTTCGTTTGATCGGCAATATCATCAATCCCTTGAATAAAGGAAGTAATGTGGTCTAACTTACTTTCAATCGAATCAATCCGTTGTTTAGTTGAATGTGTTTGTGTACTTAATGCATGCATGGTACTTTCTAATGCTGTCATTAAGTCTTTTCCATCATTTGAAATTGTTTTCACTTCTTGTAAGCGTGTGTTCATGTGATGCATGGATGTTTGAATCTCTTCAGCTGATGCGGATACTTCTTCTGTTGTAGCAGAAATCGTCCCGGTTGAATCGGCTTGTTTTTCCATTTCTTCATTAAAAGTTTGCATCATCTGTTCAATGTCTTCCATTCCTTGCATTTGTTTATTCGATTGGGTAGCTGTTGTTTTTACAACATCAATCACTTCAGCTGCAACCATTTGACTTCGTTTCATTAACTGGTCAAGCCTCTCACCCATCTCACTTAATCGTAAATCAATTAAGCCAAATTCATCGTGACGTGATTGACCTTGTGTAAAGGTAAGATCGCCTTCATGGTAATGTTTAATACGGTCCATGACATAACGAACGCCGTGTTTTAAGCTACTCGCAAAAAGCGTTAGACTTATAAGAGGGACGATAATTAACATGACTAGTGCGACCATGATAACGACACTTGATGTTTGCAGCGCTGACTCCATTTCTTCTGATACGGCTTCTCTATCTAATGCCAATTGTTCGACTATGCGGCTATTCACATTTTCAATCACTTGCAAGTTTCGCTCAATCACTGGCGTCACTCGCATCGCAATTCGGTTTTGTTCATCCCCTACAAAGATACTCGTAAAGTTCTCATCATAAATACTGCGGTAATCAGCAATCGCTGTATCTAAATTGACAAAGTAATTATGTAGCGGACTATCTTCATGAATGGTTTGATTAAGTTCATCAAAAATGACTCTTGCGTTACTGATACTAGATTCAGCATCTTCTGCCGCATTCTTATCATAGCCTGATGACACAAGCTGATAATATTTAATGCTTGTTGTGTTGAGCTCGGTGACTAAATCAGAAAATTGTTGTTGGAAGCGCGCCGATTGATCAAGTGATTGACTTGCTTCTTCCACTTTCGAAGAATACGTGAAAATTACTGCTGCTGCGATTACACAAATGAATACAATGAGTGCAATTAAACCATACAGACGATGAATCAACTTTCGATCTTTCACTTTCTTTTTTGTATTCGTTTTCATTTTGTCTTTACTAAAAAAACGAATTGGGTGCTCCTTTGTCTCTTTTTTCTTACTGAACATTGTCATTCTCTCACCCCTATGCGTGTAATAAAAGTAATCGTTTAATTATTGATGTATTTCTTTGAGTGCGCAAACGATTCCATAGGAGTAGCATACCATTTTTTTATAAAAAAGACCATACCTTTTTTACTACAACCACATCCTTTTTTCCGATAATTCCCTTCACAACGTGTGTATTGACCATAGTAACCCTTCTCATATCAACGTCTTTATAAATTATTTTAATTAACGTCTAATTAAAGTATAGGGGAATCATCTCCACATCACAATATCATATTCTACTAAGAAATCAGTGGATTCTTATATTGTCTAAACAAGCAAAAAAGCCCGCAACAAAGCGGATGAACCGCCTATTAAGACGATTCACCCGCAAGATATTCTTATACTGATTCTATTTATAATGTTTTTTAAATTCTATCTATTGTTACGCATCATGAAATCGATCGGTAACCGCACCTAACGAGCTACAGCTGACATTATGCGCATATTTACCTAAAACCCCGCGCTGATACAGTTGCGGTCGTTCCCATTTTTCGAAGCGCCGCTCAATCTCTGCTTCATCTACATGTAAGGTGAGCTCTTGTGTAACGGAATCTATGGTAATCTCATCATTCTCTTCAACGACCGCAATTAAGCCACCATCCATGAGTTCTGGTGCGATATGACCAACGACGAGGCCATGTGTTCCTCCTGAGAAGCGGCCGTCAGTGAGTAGCGCCACTTTTTCTCCTAAGCCTTTACCTACAAGAATCGCAGAAATCGACAACATCTCCGGCATACCCGGTCCGCCTTTTGGTCCGACACCACGAATGATTAAACAATCACCTGGTTTAATCTCATTATTCATCACCGCCTCAGTCGCCGCTTTTTCTGATTCAAAGACGCGCGCAGGGCCGCGGTGGTGGGTGACTTTTACCCCTGAGACTTTGGCGACTGCTCCGCGCGGAGCTAAATTACCTTTAAGTATGACAAGCGGTCCCGTTTTACGGTAAGGATGTTCAAATGGCCGGATAATATCTTGACCTGCTGCAAAATGCGGAAAATCTTCAAGGTTTTCCTTTAATGTTTTACCCGTCACAGTTAAACAATCCCCGTGGAGATAACCATGCTCAAGTAATAACTTCATCACAGCCGGTACCCCACCAATTTTAAATAAGTCTTCCATGACATATTTTCCACTCGGCTTTAAGTCAGCTAAGTGTGGGACTGTTTTTTGGAGTCGGTCAAAATCATCAATCGTAATATCGACATCAATCGTATTCGCAATCGCCAGTATGTGTAGGACCGCATTCGTTGACCCACCAAGTGCCATGACGACCGTGATCGCATTTTCAAAAGCCTCTTTTGTCATAATGTCTTTCGGATAAATGCCTTTTTCTAATAAGTGATAGACGGCTTCACCGGCACGCAAGACATCCTCATACTTTTCTTTTGATTCCGCAGGATTTGAAGAACTGCCAGGAAGGCTCATCCCCATCGCTTCTACCGCGCTCGCCATCGTATTTGCGGTATACATCCCGCCGCAACTCCCTGCACCAGGACAAGCCGCACATTCAATGCCGTGTAATTCTTCACCTGAAATATCTCCGTTATTATGTTTGCCAACCCCTTCAAAAACAGAGACAATGTCTAACTTTTCGCCATTTCGATAACCAGGAGCAATTGTACCGCCATAAACGAATACAGCTGGTACGTCCGTCCGACTGATCGCCATCATACAACCCGGTATATTTTTATCACAGCCACCAATCGCGACATAGGCATCTAAATTTTCCGCTTGAATCACCGTTTCAATTGAATCGGCAATCACATCACGACTCGGCAAACTAAAGCGCATCCCTTGGGTCCCCATGGAAATACCATCAGAGACCGTAATAGAATTGAAAATCATGCCGGTCGCACCATTTTTCACAACACCCTCCTTGGCTTTTTCAGCTAAACTATTTAAATGAATGTTACACGGGGTAACTTCGCTCCATGTACTGGCGATACCTATCATTGGTTGTTTAAAGGATTGATCGGTTAACCCAACCGCACGAAGCATGGCACGATTTGGTGCTCGTGTTGTTTCATCAAAGACATGACTCTTGATTCGTAAATCTTTCTCCATCACGTTCACTCCATTCCTTTTTCTTTAACTATAACGTGTACTGCATGAATTTTCAAACTTTTATGTCAATTCATCAGCTTTTCTGTCTCTTATCATTCTCCGACTTATATTCTACCGATATAGAAAATAAATAATACACTAAAAAGACTCATCGTCACCGGTGAGTCTTTTTAGATTCATATTAAGCCGTGACTTCGACTAAACGTTTTAAATATTTCTTAGCCACTGTCGCACCTTTGACACGTACAGGTAAACTTGGATCAATAATCACTTGCACCTGATGATTAATGACCGCGTCTTTTAACGCTTCGATCGTAACGACGTCATGAAGCGTATTATAAATGACCCCGTACTGTAGAAAATGATGCGTATCACTTCCGCCAACGATTGGTAAGTTTAGCCGATGTGCTACGTCAGTTAATTTCGCTTGGTAATTCGCCATATCATAACTAAACAGGTCCTTTCCATTTAGATCTAACGCATCGAAATACTGTAGTTGTTGATCCGTTAAATGAATCAGCGGGGTTGATTCACGGTAGAAATGCGCACCAATAAATAAACAATTGTTTGCCTTTACCCATTCATTTAATTGATCAATGGAAAGGAAGTGACCTTTTGTTGTGTAAGGCTCTAACTGTTCCCGAATTGTTCGAATTGATTGGCGTTGACCAATGACAAGCGTATGTCCGCCTTCCTTTACATCGACTTCCATCCCAGGAAAGACTTTAAATCCCTTAACCTCATAATAGTCATCGATATATGGATAATGCGCATCTAAGTAATCGTACACATCAAAGAAACAAATCGTATTAAAATGTTCGGTTAAACAAATCGCGTCGAGTCCGTTTAACTTCGCCTCCTCAATCATTTGTTCAAAGTAGTCCGGATGAAAAGCTGATTTTTTTGATATTTTTACATGGCTATGAAAATCTATATGCATATGGACACGTCCTTATCATTAATATTTGATCATTTATATTATCTGTTTCCTTCTTATAGAGATTACTCAGTCCCTCATATGACTGCATCATACATTATCCGTTTGTTGATGGGATCGTAACCAAAGCATGAGCTAACTGAGCCATATCAAGGCGATAAAGTAACTGATACTTAAGCTAAAGAACAACACATCACGTCTTTTAATAGTTAAATGTTGCAGTTTTAACTGTTTTACTTTTGGGTGGTTAAATCCGTATAAACTTCCCTTTGATTCAAGTGCTTCGACCATCGTCCGCGAACGTTTCGCTACAGACAACATAAGCGGATAAAACGACTTAATTAATAGTTTGATATAATAGAAGAGATGCCGGCTATAAAAAAGCCCTTTTTTCGCAGGTTTTTTTCCTCGTAATCGGTAGGATAAAAAGATATGATGGTATTCCTCGACTAACGTCGGCAACATACGATACGCATAACCAATACTAAATGAGACTTGACCAGGGACGCCAATTTTTAACAACCCATCACTCAACTTCTCCGGTGACATGGAACAAAATACAACGATACTCGCCATCGAGATAACCGATAATTTTAGGGTGAGTTTTAACAGTGGCAACATCGCCGTGACGTTTCCACCGAAAAATAACCCGACAATGAGATAAGACCCACCTTGGGTGAGTAACCCGAGCGTTAAAATAAAAATAATGAGCGGGCTTACTTTCGCCATAATCGTTAATACGACAAGAAAAGCGGCTAACCCAATCAAGACTGGGGTTGAGTGGATAAAAAACGGCACCACGCCAAAGACTAAATACCAAAGGAATAACGTCCGCGGATCTAAGCGTTGTAAAAACGTATGGTGGTAGCCATAGGCTGTATTTAAAAGTTCTATTTTAACTTGTTCGATTGACAGTTTATCTGTCAATGTTTTTACCACATCCATTTACATCACCTCTCGTTGTAAACAATCGATAAACATTTGTTGGTTTTTCATTAAGGGCAATTTGAGTCGTCGAGACAATTCTACGATTTCTGGTAAAATAATGCCGGCTTTATTTAAGACATGATAATCACCGACTAATTGTTCTGGCAATCCGTCGAAAATAATCTGACCGTTATTTAACACGATGACACGACTGGCCCAATCAAACACGAGCGACACGTCATGCGTAGCCATCACAATCGTTTTTTCTTCCCCTGTCTGACTTTGCATGAGTCGTTTCACATGTTGTTTTGCGGCCATATCAAGTGTGGCTGTTGGTTCATCCAACAACAATAACTTTGGTGACATCCCTTCACCAATGGCTAGTGACGTGCGTCGCATCTGCCCGCCGCTAAGCAGTCGCGCATCACGCGATTTAAGTGACGTTAAATCAAACCGTTCTAATAACCTAGCGACACGTTGATCTAAATCTTTAACATGTCTCATCTTTAAAAAGTAGCCGATATCTTTTTCTACACTATCGTCAATAAACATATGTTCCGGATTTTGATGAATGTAAGTCACATACTCGGCTAATTGTTCAGGTGACTGTTGACTGATGTCTTCGTTAAATATCTCAATTTGACCGGCTTTCGGTTTCATTTGGCCGGTTAACAACTTCATTAAAGTGGATTTTCCTGCTCCGTTATTGCCGATTAAGGCACCCGTTCTCCTTGATAGAGGGTGAGGTCGAGCTGGTCAAATACTTGATGGGTTGTTTTTTCAAGTGACTGATAATGAAACGAGACACCTTGGAGCTGAACAGCTACGTCGTTATTCTCTTCTGGAGCTATTTCAACTTTGTTTTCTTCTACTTGTTTTAATAATGGCTTAAAGTAACTTTCTGCTTCATCAATCGTCAGCGGCAGCGGCTGATCATGCCAATGCATCGCTCGAGCCATCATTGTGACCTCTGGCGGATACACACCTGCTTGTGAGAGTAAGGCATCATTTTCTAGCGCTTCCCGGACTGGTGTATGAGCTAGAACTTCACCCTCACACATTAAAATGACTTCTTCAGCATAACGGGCAACAAACGAGGCATGATGCTCAATCACAATAACCGTTTTTCCTTGTTGATGCAGCGCTTGTAATTGTTTATAGATGACCTCCGCATGAAAGGGATCGAGTTGACTGACCGGTTCATCAACAATGATAATATCCGGGTCTAAACTTAAAATCCCACTCAGCGCCAGTAAATGCTTTTGACCACCACTGAGTTGCCAAATGTAACGGTCTTTTAGATGACTTATGGCCATAAGTTCAAGCGCCTTTCTCCTCTTCTTTTAAAGTCACTCAGCCCAAAGTGCAACGGTGCAAAACAAGCGTCATCTAATACTCTTGGACTCACCAGTTGATTCTCAAAGTCCTGATACACATACCCAACGTGTTTAGATAACTCTGACACCGACACTTTTGTTGTATCATGACCATTAACGGTTGTCTTACCCGCATAGTCGCCCACATAGTAATGAGGAATAAGACCATTCAAACATTTACAGAGCGTACTTTTCCCACTACCGTTGCCACCCATAATCGCCACAAACGTCCCTTCTTTAATCGATAGCGTCACATTTTTAAGCTGTGGACTGTTCTGCCCTGGATAAGTGAAGGTCACGTCTGTCATCGTTAATTGATGTGTCATGTTAAACAACCTCCGAATAACCGTCAGTGTCTTTTCGTCCTTTGCGTTTGACCAAATAGCTAACAACAACAAGGGCGACAATGACCGGTATAGCCATCATTGGAAAGACAATCCACTCACCAAAACGGTCCACGAGCGGGGCTTCCCACTCCCAACCAAACGTCGTTTCTGATAAATACTCAAATAAGAAACTTAAACTACCGAGAACGACCGTCGCGAGTACAAACGGTACGGTAACAATGTCTGATAAGCCAAGTTGTAAATCATTCTTTCGTGGCTTCATCCCTAACAAAGGCTCAATCTTACCGTAGAGTCTTGGTACAAGGTATAGCGTGGGGAGTAAGGCGAACAAAATACCTGAAAACAGCACGTCGTTTAAAAATGCAAGTCCTTCAATCACGACAACACTTTCTGCCAAACCTTCGACCGCTTCTAATTCTTCAACCCCCACCCATACTTTTAAAATATCAACACTCATACTTATAAACTGGTGCAGGATTACACCAACCATCGCTCCAAGCGCGACTTGTTTTTTATTTTCCGGGTTACGGACACTGACCCCTGCAATAAAAATCGCCAGTGAAAAGGCGATAAACTTCTCTAACTCACCAATCCCACCAAACTGCCCTAGCATAATCTCACCGAAGATCACCTCACCTAAACTTGCGCCAATAGCCGCGTATAAGGGATGGAAAATCATCGCTAAGCTAAGAGGAATAAAAGCAAAGTACTCAACCGACAATTCAATCGGCCCTAAGTAAAACTTCGGAATAAGTTCGGTGATCATGTTAGATAGTCCGTAAAGCGACATCGACAAAATAAACACCATCATTTTTTGTGACTGTGTTAAAGTAAAGCGTTGATGTGTATTCAAATGAAACAGCTCCTTTAATTAAGTGATACGTTAAGTATATCGGTCGGAGATGAAGCTAGTATATGAGTCATGTAAAGACGCTGTAAAATATTGTGCATCTTTAAACATTATGTAAAGTTTCTTACATTCCCGCTTTTCACTGCACGGATTTTGCTATAATGACGCTACATACCGTTATGATAAGGAGCGAAATAAATGTTTAACTTTCCAACGAAAAACTTAACACCGAATCAAATGAAAATTGCCGACTACTTTAATAGACAGGCCCAACAAGCTCTACTTAAAACGGAAGAAGAAATTGCTAATGACTTAAAGATTAGTAACGCTACAGTGTCGCGTTTTTTTAAGGTGCTTGGTTACAGAAATTACAAAACCTTTAAACAAGCGCATATTCATAAGCTTTCTTCCTCTCCACAAAACAAGTTACAACAAGCAAAAGAAACCTCGTCGATAGGACCGATGAGGTTTCAAAAGTTACTCGATTATTTATACAAAACAGAAACAGGTCTTGCAAATACGTACGTGAGCCGCTTCGTTCATTTAATCAAACAAGCCTCAACCGTTCATATTTTTAGTTTTGGGGTCACGAAAGGATTGGGCGAATTATTGTTTTATCGCCTGCGCCGCTTAGCGATTCCCGTCGAACTTCACACTGAAGGAGGTAGTGAACTCATGGAGACGTTGTTGCATTTACAACCAACCGATACAGTCATTTTTTTCAGTTTCTCAAGATTGATCAATGAGACAAAGGCGTTATTACACGTCACGGAGAAAAAAAGCATCAAGACCATCGGCTTAACTGACCAAGATAATTTAGCAGACCAGTACCCGGCACTGCTAATATTTCTCACCGATCGCGGGAAGCCGAATGAATTCCACTCGATGATCGGACCGACGTATTTAATTGAACGTTTAATAGAAGCATTAATTAAAGAAACAACAGCTGAGACAACAGCCGAGGCTTTAGTGGCGTTAAGGTCAGAATTGAAGGCATTTTTACCACGTTAACCTTGCGCACACTGGCGCAAGAGTCCGACGAGCTTTTGTTGGTCAAACGCTAGTGCTTCTAACTCACAGTCTGCTTTCACTAAGCAGCCAAAAGTATCTTCATCTATTAATGCCACAAAACCCACTAAATGTTCTACTGTCTTCGCATGAATGGGGCCGATATATACACCAGCCGCTGGATCCATGCCAACCAGTAAAACAGTGGATGGGTGTACGTTAAAGCGGGAACGAGCACGGTTTCTTCAGTCTGAATTAAATAGTCATCTGAGAGTGTAACGAAACACTCAATATGTCCATGACAATAACACAAATGGTCCTCCCCGTCATATATAATGACCATCGGCTGACTTGCCCTTACCCAACTACATCAAGTGCTTGATTTGTTTGGGTGAGCTGATTCATATGTTCCGTAAACATGACCTGTTGTAACGTCGTTAGTCGGTTCACTTCAATCAACCGTCTTAACGTATAGTCTGTCACAATAATCTTAATCTGTTCTTTTTCTGCGATTTGTGTCACACACGCTGTTTCGTGATCACAAACGACCGCAATCGCACCTAAACGGATAATCGCAAGCAATGTCTGGTGAAACACCTTACCTGTTTTAAGTAAGACAAGGACTTTATCATCTTTGCAGATACCATTATCTTGAAAGATCCTACTATAGTTATTTACAGCTGCTTGAAAGTCACCAAAGGACATTGACTGACTTACCGGTTCTGATTCGATCAAACACGGCACGAATCCGTGCCCTAATTCCACATGCTGATCCATTAAATGAAAAACCGCATTCGTTTTTGGCGCATCGTCAAAGCGGTGATCTAATAACGGCTCTTTTAAATCGGTTCTTACCATCTCACATCATTCCTCTCTCTATACATTCGTATGAAACATTGTGATAAGAAAGGCGATCAATGACGAAAACACGCATCCATTAATTGAATGCGTGTTAATTTCATAACGAACATTCATCATTCAAAGCCTTCTGCTTTGCTGGTTGGGGCACCTTACTCATGTAGGTTGCCGTGAAGTCTTAGAGCCAGATCTCTCGTTCACTCGTGATAAACACCTATGCAGTTGTTTTAGAAAATTATAACATAAATTCCGTAATTGTAAAGAGGTTATACGCCAAAATACACAAGTTGCCAACTCACACCAAACTGATCATTAAACCAAACCATCTGTTGATGGCATTGATACGTATCTAATGGCATTAACACTTCTCCATTAACGGCTAAGTAATCATATAATCTTTTTAATTCTTCTAATGACTCACACTCGATCACAAGTGAAGTACTTGGAGTAAACGTGAAGGGATGGTCGACAATACTATCAAAACAAAGCACGGTTTGATTATGTAAGGTGATAATCCCTCGTGATACTTTATGTTGGTCTGCTTCTCTCCCGTGGCCATAGCGCATCAATTCTAATATTTCTGCCCCTTTAAAAGCCCCCACATAGAAGCGCATCGCTTGTTCTGCCTCACCTCTAAACATTAAACACGGATAAAGTAAAGTCATAATCATTCCTCCTACAAGTTACACATGTATTCTCCTGACGTTTCATCCACATGAAAATATAAACGTCTTTCTTTCCATTATAACGTAAAATTGTCAATGCCGCTTCAGCGTTTACGATATTTTTCAGAAAGATTAGAAAGATTACCCGTAAAATGTTTAACGCTTTCATATTTCGGTTAGATACAGGGTAAGGACAGAAAAAAATGATTGAATGGAGGCTTTTACATGACCATCAAGAAAACAATCAAAAAACTCGAAAGTTTATACTTAGAAAGTCCAGAAAAATTCTTTACAATGTATTTAAACACGGATCCGGCTGACCCTGACCAACAAGGTGGCGAATGGCGGATACATTTAAAAAATGGACTCAATCGTTTTGAAAAATACTTAGACACCGAAGACAATAAAGATGAATTAAAAAAATTCCAACAAGTAAAAAAAGCCGTCAAAGATTTCTTTAAAGAAAACGAATTAGATTTAAAGAAAAGCGTCATTATTATCGCAACACCGGATGAATTTGTTTACAGTGACATCCTACAAATACCGGTTGAAACGGAATTCTTCTGGGAAGAAATCGCGAAAGTTGACCAGCTCGTCAGACTGCATCAAGAATATCCAAAAGCAGGTGTCATCCTGACCCAAAAAGAAGCGATTCGACTTGTTGAAACAGAGTTAGGTAAACTGATTGACACCGTGGTCTATGAACTGGATTTAGATACAGAAGATTGGCGTAAACACCCTGCCGTTAACCGTAACCATACCTCAGCAGGGGCAAATGCAGGTAAAAGTATCAACTTGCGCGAACAATTTATTGCCCGATTTGAAGAAAACCGGAAACGTTGGTATAAATCGATTACCCCGATGCTTGATAAACTAGCGAAAGACCGTGAATGGGAATATATTTACCTCGTCGGTCCACACGAAGAAACACATGAATTAAAAGAATTGATGAATAAGCCCATCAATGCTTGTATCGATAAGAATATGTTAGATGAACACCATGATAAAGTCATTAAAGCCGTACACGACCTGTAATCGTGAGGAACTGCAGACATGCAGTTCCTCTTCCTATGTCATAACAAAACGAATGAATGACACATACTTCGAAATATATACAGGAGGTGCCTTATGCGCTTAGGTGGCTATGTTTTTGTTGATCATTTAACCCCTGAAACATGGGTGAATAAACATCTTGAAAAAGGTTTTAACAGTGCTGTCTTACCGATTAATCACACCAGTTCACAAACAGAGAGAAACGATTATGTCTCCCTAGCAAAAGAACACGATATCTTACTGAGTGAGGTCGGCGCATGGAGTAATCCGATTAGCTCAGATCTTGAGACGCGTAAAAAAGCCATCGATTATATAAAAAACAACTCGCCTTTAGTGATGAGATTGGCGCGCGGACGTGTGTCAACATTGCCGGTTCTCTCGGCGCAACTTGGGACGGTCCAGACTGCGAACATTACACCCAACAAACATTCGAACTGATTGCCAAAACTGTTCAGGACATCATTGATGATGTCAAACCAACACAGACAACCTATAGTCTTGAAATGATGCCTTATACTCCGCCAAGTGATGTATGGGACTATAAACAGCTCGTTGACATGATTGACCGCGACGCGTTTAAAATCCACTTTGATCCGGTCAATATGATTAATAACCCGAAACGCTATTACCGAAACCGACGTGTTATGTCTGACTTTATCGATGAATTAGGTGACTTAATTGTCAATGTTCACTTAAAAGACCTTTTACTAACGTCTGATTTAACCGTGCATTTAAAAGAAGTGTTGCCAGGTACAGGCCAACTCGATTACCCGATCTTACTGAAGAAGCTCGATACGTTAGACCCGGATTTACCTGTCATTATCGAACACTTACCTGACGAGATGAGTTATGATCTCGCCAGTCAATTCATCCGAGAAGTGGCATCAAAAAATAACCTCACATGGAAATAAGACAAGCTTAGTGCTTGTCTTATTTTTAAAAACATTTTTGTTATGGACCGACATGAAGTTACTTAATTAAAAACGGTGCTTGTAAGGTAAAAGATTCTCCGTAGTCAGGCGCCTGGATTGTTTTTACTAACCGATATTCCCCGCGAGCTAAATCTTCAACGGAAAAGTCATTGTCGTATCTCTCCCCTGCCGCGAGTTGAACAGCAATCTCAATGAAAGCTAAATCAAGCGGCACTTCGCGCCACACACCGTCATCATATTTTTCAAGCGCATAATCAACACCAAAGGTCACGCTCGTTTGACCATGATTGTGCAGCACCCACGTTGCTTCTGTACCTGTGTCGTGTTCTACTTCAAAGGCAAGGTCAAGTTTTGGTAAAACATTATAAAAGACAGACAAGACCCGGTCTGTCACCTCACCTGTAGGGGTAAGGCTTTCTAATCGATACAAATAAACACCTTCTAATTCAGGAATAGTCACGGTTGTAAGATCAAATGTATCGGCTACCTCGACATTATCAATCGTAACTTCTGTGATTACTTCTCCTTCGCTCACGTCATCACCAGATTCAAGTTGGCTGATGGTAACACGCACCGTTGTTGGTTCAGGTTCACTTTCTCCGTAAGCAAATAATTGAATAGCTTGGGTACTATTTTTCTCTTTATAACCTGAAAGTAATGTATAACCAACCTGATCATCGTTGTTGTTCATAAACCACTCCCCAGTTAACACCTCTTCCCCTAATAACTCAGCTAGCGCCTCTGGTTGATAGGCTTGGTTGATATAGGCTCAAAACTTGCTTCGAGCGCCTCGCCTCTTTCAACGCGGCTAAACAAATCTTCCTGGTTGATGTCGCCTAGGGGCGCTCTTGTACACCCTGTAAGAATCACGACAAGCCCTATAAGTCCTAACCATCGTCGTTTAACTAAACGTCGCTTCATTTATCTCATCCTTTCTAACTCATTCATGTCTGCATCTCTCGTTATATGAGTCGTTATCTAGAAGATTTTGTTACAGTTAAACGATTCCCATTTTCGACTTGATTAAACAAAGGACGAAACAATTTACACCCATCGTTGCTCATTCTATGTTAGAATGTTAACTTGTATACAAGTAATTATGAATCAGGAGTGAATATCATGTCTCGCACATTAAAATTAGATCAAACACCGATAGGAAAATTACTCTTTACCCTTGCGCTACCCAATATTTTTGCTCAAGTCGTCAACATGTTGTATAACATCGTAGACCGTATGTACATTGGACGGATCCCCGAAGTTGGTCCCCTAGCTCTAACAGGGGTCGGCATTGCTTTTCCAATCTTTATCATTATTATGTCGTTTAGCTCATTGATTGGGATTGGGGCGCCCGCAAGCCGCCATTAAAATGGGCGAAGGCAATAAAGAAGAAGCTGAGAAAATATTAGGTACAGGGGTAACGACGTTATTTTTCTTATCCCTTACCCTGTCTTTTGTTTTCTTCACTTTTGGACAAGACTTCCTTCAATTGTTTGGTGCAAGTAATGAAACATTACCCTTTGCCTGGGATTATTTAAAAATTATTTCCCTTGGTGCCATTACCATTCAGTTTGCGCTCGGTTTAAATCCTTATATATCGACAAGGGTATGCCTTATTCAGTATGATCACCATTTTGATTGGAGCGACGTTAAACATCATTTTAGACCCGATTCTTATTTTTGTATTTGATATGGGCGTAACCGGTGCGGCCGTTGCCACTGTTATTTCTCAAGCTGTTTCCGCTCTATGGGTACTTAAGTTTTTAACCGGTAAAAAAACAGAGCTTAGAATCAGATGGTCCTACTTAAAAATTAAACCACAGTATTTAATTATGATTGTGACATTAGGCATCTCACCTTTTATCATGCAAAGTACAGAGTCATTGTTAAACATTACGTTTAACCGGTCGTTACAACTTTATGGAGGTGACCTCGCGGTCGGGGCGATGACCATCACGGCTAGCCTCATGCAGATGCTCATCTTACCCCTCATGCTTAAGCAAGGGCTCAACCTATCATGAGTTATAACTACGGTGCTGGTAACACGACGCGCGTCAAACAGACGTTCAAACTATTATTTCTCGCTTCACTCAGTTATTCGTTTCTTTTTTGGCTTTCTTTAAAATTATTCCACATGTTTTCATTGGCATTTTCACTAACGATCAAGCTTGATTGATATCACGACCGATACCATTAGTGTCTATATGGCTGTCGTCTTTTTATTCGGCGCGCAAATCTCTTGCCAACAAGCTTTTATCGCGTTGTCTGAAGCCCGCGTTTCACTGTTTTTAGCGCTATTACGTAAGATCCTTTTATTAATTCCACTGATTTTACTCTTACCGCGCATCATTGAAGATCAAACCTTTGCGGTGCTTGTGAGTGAACCGATTGCGACTTCATTTCTGTCGTGACAACCGTATCTGTCTTCTTTTACTTATTCAACAGAATATTACTTAGACGAAAACAAATGCTTGTGAATGAAGTGAGTACAACACCCGCTTCACCTGATACTTTAAGTTAAATGAAAAACGGTAAAGACATATAGTCTCTACCGTTTTTTCTAGTCTTCATAAATCATTTTTTTCGTCATCCCACCGTCAATCACAATGTTTTCTCCGTTAATGAAAGCTTGATTTTCATCCGCTAAAAATAACGCAAGTCGTGCGACATCATCCGGCTTACCAACACGGTTAGACGGGTGCTGCGCATGATCGACGTCCGTTAATGCTTGATGATCACCTGTCTCAATCCAACCAGGGCTAATGGCATTGACGGTAATATTATGTGGCTGTAAGCTCATCGCCATCGCATGGGTTAATGAATGTATCGCCCCTTTTGATGCCGCATAACTTTCTGTATTCGGTTCTGACATAAAGGCACGTGTTGACCCGATATTGATAATGCGACCACCATCAGGCATTCTTCTTGCGACATGTTGACTAAACAAAAACGTGCTATACAGATTTGTTTTTAAGACGTCATCAAACTCCTGATAACTCAATTCCAAGAACGGTTGAACTTTCGTGATACCGACATTGTTGATAAGGACTGAAAATGTCACCTTCTCTTGGTCCATCTTTCGAAAGAAAGCTTCGATTGCTTCAGGTTTTGTCACATCAACATGATAGTAAGACGCATCACAAGCGATGGCAAGTGCCTCCCCTTGATGATCATCGACATCAACAAAGACAACATGAACACCCGCTTCTTTAAATGTTTGAACAAGCGCCTTACCAATCCCATTAGCGCCTCCAGTAATTAATGCGACCTGGCTCATTAACCTCTCTCCTATCTTATGATGAAAGTAATTGAATGATTTTAAAGACAAGAATTTAATCTCTAGCCCGATATACTTTAACAGTTAGATGCTCATCTTCATAGTTCACTTCACCTTTATCCACAAGTGAACCGAGTAAGTTTAATTCTGAGTAGTTGCGGTGCTCGCCGAGTAAGGACCAGTAATAATCTTCATATTCGACTTGTCGTTCTGCGTTTAGGACGTCATACAGTTCATCCACGTCATCCGGTTTCTTACTGATCTGACCGATAATCGTAATAATCACATGTTCTTTCCCATATTGGACATCAATTTGAACATCAATAATATGGTGCATAAAGAAATAACTTAACAGTTCGTTGACAATCTTAATGACTTTCATCCGTTCACGTGTCATGTTTTTCGCCTCCGTTTTTTACGATTAAGTGAATCAAAAATAGGCACAAGTAATGCCGCCACAAAGCCACCACTAAAGCCATTATTATATAAATTCATGCCACCGTGCAGCATGCCAACATTCATCACCATAGAAATATGAACAAAACCCGCAATAATACCGTATAGTGCCCGTAAGCACCCGCGATTGGGGCCAATGTTGTCCCGAATAGAGCCGCTAAGACTGCTCCTGTCGATGAGACGTCCCATACTTTTAATAAAGAGGATAAAAAGACCCCTGTTAAAATAGGCCAGACATTATTAATATGCTTACCAAAGGCACCAAAACCAACAACGGTGAAGATGCCACCGATGGTCGGCCCATTAATTTGACCGCCAACGAGGATAATATAACCGAGTGACAAGTAACCAAGTAACGCCATATTGATTAAACTCACACCAAAACCATTTAGAAAGACAAAGTCGGTGACTAATCGACCAGAATGTTGTAGGAGCTTTTTATATGAACTCCTTCTAAATCGGTTAAATATAAGTCCTAATACTAACATAATAAAAAAGAATAGCGAGAAATAGATGAAAAAGGGCCGGTTATACCCTTCCTTTACAAGTAAAAACGACCGGTGTCTCTAGATTAAAAGAACGAAAGATGGCCATCATCAACATCCCAATCATCCCAGCGGTAAAACCAATATTGTATAAGTTAAACCCTTGGTGAAACGGAATAAAGTGATTGGCGAGTGGTGGTAAAATAAACCCGACCACAATACCAAAACCGATCCCTAACGGGATGGCTAAATACGGCTCAAAACCAAAACCAAAGCTTACTTGGCTAACTAACGGACCCAGAGCCGTTCCAAATAAAGCTGGTAACAGCAGCTTGCCTAATACCGTTTTTTGGTACCGCGCCCGTAAGTAAACCCCTAATATAATAGGGATGATATTATAGACATTCTTTCCGAAGAAAGCAAAGCCCATAATCGTAAAAGCTGCCGCAATAATTGGGCCGTTCATATGTACATTATTGCGATAAGCAAGCGCAATCGTCACAAGCATCAACAGTCCCGCATTAAAAAAACTCGCCCCGATATTACCAACAACCATATAGTCGGTAATCAATATACTCGGACTCTTTAAGATTTGAATTAAACCTGTGATAATTTCCGCTGGTGTATTAAAAATAAAACCACTTGAAAGAATTAATAGCGCAAAAAAACTGATCACCGCATATTTAATTGGATCATCTACTTTAAGGCCCCGATCATTTGCTAGTTCTATGTTTTTACGCCTGAGTATTCTAAACCATCTCCAATTCTCCAATGTAAACTCCCCCTTGTTGACATGTGTCTTATCTGTTTTACCATTCCTTTTTTCATCCCATTTAAAACACGTTTTTAACACTAGTATACATGCACTTTCAGTGCTCAGTCATTAAATACGCTACCTTAATTACGCTCTAGAAATCTTATCTTTCATCATTTTCATCGTACTGATGACTACTCATCACCCCTTATTACGACGTGTTCTTAGCTAAACGTTAGCCATTTGTAAAGCCATCGTGCTTCACGGCAAAAAAATAGCCCCGTCCTTAGAAGGAGCATGGGCCTCATCGCTAAAATGTTTGTATTGTATGCAGCGTAACATTTCAGTCAAAAAATACGCGTAAAATAATACGATGCTTTACTCCATCTAGTCTAGCAATTGACTATCCAAGTGAGCAACTTAAAAGTGAAAAGTAACATTAAAATTAAAAGAACCCTTGTATATCAAGGGTTCTCGGTAGTGACTTCGACTGGGCTCGAACCAGCGACCCCCACCCTGTCAAGGTGATGCTCTCCCAACTGAGCTACGAAGTCAAAATTATAGCGGTTAAAAAAACCGTAAGTAAATCATATAAAAAGTAGACGTGTTTGTCAACAACTTTTTTAACAAAATGATTCCGATGACTCCCCACAACCCTTCACTTTTTTGGTATGATAGGTGAAGATGTATTTTTAAAACAAGCAATTCATTAGAAAATGAGGAATGGTTATGCAGAAGAAACTCCCAATCGATTATACGATTGTTTTTATTTTAGGCTGTTTATTCACGATCAGCTTACTAGCGATTTATAGCGGATCTGGTCAATATGCTTCCGGAGACCCTACTTTTTTTATTAAACGCCAACTTGTCTTTATCTTCTTAGGACTGATTGTCATGATGGTCGTCGCTTTTTTTGACTTTGAACTGTTAGAAAAATGGACATGGCTGTTTTATTTAGGCGGTATTTTCTTACTTGTTTTAGTTGAATTTATCGGCGTTGAACGTAATGGTTCACAGCGCTGGATTGATGTGAAAGTTACCGAAATTCAGCCATCTGAGTTCATGAAAATATTTCTCGTCTTACATATTGCGATGATTCTCAGTAAAATTGGAAAGTATCGGTTAGATTTCAAGCCTAGTCTTTGGGTGTTAGCTAAAATACTACTTTTTACGATGATTCCGTTGTATCTTATTTGGCAACAACCCGATTTAGGTACCACATTGATGATTCTTTTTTCAGTAACCGCGTTACTATTAATTTCTAGCTTATCACTGAAACTGTTAGGTATTCTCGTTGCGACAGGCCTTACTGGGTTCGCGGCGCTTGTCTATTTATTTCTATATCAACGAGACATATTAGAACGCTTCGTTGCTTCTCACCAAATGGCTCGAATTTATGGCTGGCTCGACCCGGAAGGTTATTCACGTGGTTTTGGTTATCAGCTTCAACAAGCCTTACTCGGTATAGGTTCCGGTCAATTATCAGGCTCAGGTTTTAAAGAAGGCTATCAAGTCCAAAGTGGACATATTCCCGAGGCGCATACGGATTTTATTTTTGCGGTCATCGGTGAAGAGTTCGGCTTTATCGGGACAAGTCTGGTCGTAGTATTATTCTTTTTACTCATTTACCGGATTATCACGATTGCTCTACATGCCAATTCATTATTTGGCATGTACATTTGTGTCGGTGTCATTGCGTTATTAACATTTCAAATCTTTCAAAACATCGGGATGACCATTGGTTTAATGCCCATTACTGGTTTAGCCTTACCTTTTGTCAGTTACGGCGGCAGTGCACTGTTGACGAATATGTTAGCGATTGGATCGTCACGAGTGTTCATCTCCGAACGAAAACATATATGTTTGGAAATGATGGAGAAGAATAGAGGGGTGTTTATGTTAGAAAGAATAAAACAATTTGATTTTATATTAATCAGTGCCATTGTCACTTTATCCATCTTTGGACTGATCATGGTGTATACATCTAGTTATACACTAGGAGAACTTGATTACAATGACGGCTTACACTTTTTCAAACGCCAACTGATCTTTTTTATTGCCGGTCTTGTACTGATGTTTATTAGTAGCTTCGTCTCATTAAAATTTGCAGGTAGAATAAGCCCTTGGCTTATTCTCATTAGTGTCGTGTTACTTATTCTTGTCTTAACACCACAACTCGGTGTCGTTCGTAATGGTTCGAGACGTTGGGTGAATTTAGGCGTTGTCTTTCAACCATCAGAAATCGTTAAAATATTTATGGTTATCTATTTTGCCAAGTTCTACTCCCAGCGAAAAGAGTACTTTGATAAATTCTTTTACGGCGTCATGCCTCCACTTATTTTATTTGCAATTGTTGCTGGCTTTATTATGGCGCAGCCTGACCTTGGAACCACTATTCATTTACTGGCTATCTGTGGAGCCATTATTATTTTTAGCGGCGTAAAATTCAGACATATCATAGGATTAATACTGACAGGCGCTGGACTTGCTACGCTTTTCGCTATTGCTGAACCATACCGTCTCCAGCGGATCACCTCTTTCATGAAACCTTTTGAAGATTTACAAGGGGCGGGTTATCAACTCGCTAGTTCATACGTTTCCATCGCCACTGGTGGCTTATTCGGTGCTGGACTTGGAAATAGCGTTCAAAAACTCGGCTATTTACCAGAGGCTCATACCGACTTCATCATGTCCGTCATTGTAGAGGAACTCGGGGTGATCGGGATCACCATTGTTGTCGGCTGTTATCTAATCATTTTATTCCGTGGGATTAAAATCGCCAACGAAGCTCACAATGATTATTACCGGTTACTTGGGATTGGGATTACTTTTCAAATCATTATTCAAGCGATCATCAACCTTGGCGCGATGTCTGGTCTAATGCCCATTACCGGGATTCCGTTACCTTTTATCAGTTACGGCGGGACTTCTCTCGTCATTATGATGGTGGCATCAGGTCTATTAATAAATGTATCAGGACGTAAAAAAACAGTGAGCTAATGCTCGCTTTTACTACCCGATAGAGTGTGGGAGGAATAACTATGAACATCATCAAAGCTACAACTGAACAACAAAAACAAGACGGCTTCTTTGTTCGTCACGACGTATTTGTTAAAGAACAAGGCGTCGACGCATCAATTGAACGAGACGAATTAGATAAGATTGCCACACATATCGTTGGGTATGTCAACGACCAACCTGTTGCTTGTCTTAGGTTTACACCGAATAACAATAGAGGTAAGATTCAACGAATGGCCGTATTAAAAGCTTATCGTGGTCAACATCTCGGAAAAAAGCTCATGCTTAAAACAGAAACATTTATGAGAGACGCTGGGCTAACGATAAGCACCTTACATGCACAAAAACATGCGACAGGGTTTTACCAACGGCTTGGGTATACGATTACCTCTGATGTCTTTTACGAAGCAACTATTGCCCACGTTGCGATGGAAAAAACATTATCTTAATAGAAGCATATTCCCTCTCTGTCTTGGTTATAATATCAAGCTAGGGAGGGATTTTTCATGTTATGGTTCGAGCTGTTTTTAAAGACAAGCTTCGGGTTTATCTTATTACTGTTTGTCACAAAAGTTTTAGGCAAGACACAAATCAGGCAACTCACCGCCTTTGATTTTATTTCGGCTCTCATACTCGGGGAATTCGTTGGTAACGCACTGTATGATCCAGAAACGAATTTGTTACAGGTGATGTTCGCCTTATTTATCTGGGGGCTGATGATGATTATCGAGATTGTTACGCAAAAATATAAGGGAACTCGTCATTTTTTAGAAGGGAAACCCGATATCATTATAGAAAATGGTAAAATCGACCGTGAGATGATGAAGCGAAATCGGCTCGATTTTAATCAACTCCAGCATTTACTTCGCATGAAAGATGTTTTTCAAATAAAAGATGTTAATGTTGCTATTTTAGAAACTGATGGGACAATATCTGTCTTAAAAAAATCAGATCCCATAAAAGTATTACCAGTTAATTTAATTAATGATGGTGAAATTATTTATAATAACTTACGCGTCATCGGTAAAGATGACATCTGGTTAAAACGTACGCTTAAACAACAAGGCATCACTGATTACGAGAATATTTTTAGCTGTGAATATACAAAAAATGAGCCGTTAGCCATCCAGTGGCGTTAGGCTCATAGCTATTAAATAAAGGCATCAATGTATTGTCCTTTTCCAGTAAGGTCTTGTTGTAATTTCTGAAGGGGTGATTTTTTTTCACGGTCAAATACTTGCGCTTTATCTTTCTTCGCTTGATGGAAAAGATGCCGGTCAATCGATTGACCTGAGTGATGCTTTCCCTCAATCGATGGCACTCGTTCGAGTTGATCAAGCTTAAACGGCTCAACTTCTTGGCCAATGACGCGGTTATGGTAAGCTTGATAGACATATTGATCAATCGGAAGTACATAACCCATAGCTGTCATCCCCTTTTTATAGACATAAAATTTAAATCTTCTGTTAATTACATTATACCCGATTCTTTTAAAAAAGAAACTTTTTTGACTATACACACACTTCTCTGGCCACTTCATATACTATCAGTAACCTTAATGGTTAATTGAAAGAGAGAGGAGTTTTCTTATGGCTTGTGGAACTTCATTTGAAGGCGATCACTGCGTAACAAATGTCTTGCGCGAAATTGCTGAAGCACAAAATAAACTCGGTCCTTGTCATTGTGATTCGAGCTGTGAACAATCGATATCAGATTTATTCGGCTCACATCAAGAGGGCTGTCACTACGATACTGTACCCGTGTTATTATACTGCCGTAACTGTCAACCGTTCAAAGGCTATGGGCTAAGCCGAAAAAAATTGAACATGTCTTCTCAAGCTACTACTTCCGAGTAAAATCAGTCGACCGTCATTGTTGCATATTAGAACTGTTACGTGACCAATGTCAAGAAGCACTTGATCCCGTTTCGCCTGTTGAACAAAAAACAGAAAAATTACGTGGGACTGGTGTTTGTATTACTGTGGATCCTGAGTGTTTTTGCCATATTACATGTTTACCAGCTATTCGTGCCCTTTAAGTTGAAAACCCCACAACTCAACATTGTGGGGTTATTTTATGCCTAAAATACGGCATGACTCAATATCAGATAATGGTACTGTCACCTGTTTTCTTAATGAATCGAATAGGAGTGATTTTTCGTCTAATGACACTGGTACCCCTATCATCTCCTCACCATTAAATAGCTTTAACTTGACTTCATGTTTTAAGTTTAAACGCGTCGGTTTTACTAAGGTTGCTAATTCTTGTATCACACGTTCATTTTCTAATTCAACATGATCTTTCAGTGGCCGTAAGGCTACTTCTTCCACTACCGATTCTTGATGCGACGCTTTTATATATTGATCCAATGTCTCTAATTGGTTTAATGATACCCGTTTTTTTTTTCATTACCTTTCCCCTCCTCACCATCAGTCTATGCAGACTGTAAAGTGGAGATGCGGTTATTTAAAGGATTTTGTTTGATCAAACGCAAAAAGCCTAACCCAAACCGGTTAAGCTTTCTGTCTATCATTATTAAAAATAGGAAATACTTATTAAACTAAACCTAAAATGCTGTAGCCAGAATCAACATGAATAATTTCACCTGTCACACCACTAGATAAATCACTGAGTAAATAATAAGCATTTGATCCAACTTCCTCTTGAGTGACTGTCCGTCTAAGTGGCGCTTTTTCTTCAATATCTTTTAAGATTGTATTAAAGTCGCCAACACCTTTTGCTGATAAGGTACGAATAGGTCCAGCTGAAATGGCGTTAATACGAATATTTTGTTTACCTAAATCATTAGCTAAATACTTCATTGATGCATCTAGACTCGCTTTAGCTACACCCATAATGTTATAGTTTTGAACGACACGCTCTCCACCAAGGTACGTCAGTGTCACAATACTACCGCCTTCTGTCATTAATGGCTCCGCTGCACGTGATACCGCAACCAATGAGTAGGCACTAATATTATGTGCCGTTAAAAATCCTTCTCGACTTGTTTGTTTAAATTCACCTTTTAAATCGTCTTTATCCGCAAAAGCGATACAATGCGCTAAACCATGGATAACCCCAACATCTGTTTTGATGTTCTCAAATGCTTGATCAATTGACTGATCGTCACTGACATCACATTCATAGAAATGTTGAACGTCCTGATTTAACGTTGCTGCTAGCTCGCGTACGGATTTTTCAAAGCGTGGACTTAAGTAGGTAAAGATAAGATTAGCCCCTGCCTCGTCAAGTGCCTTCGCAATTCCCCAAGCTAATGAGCGTTTATTTGCTACACCCATGATGACATAGGTGCGTCCTTCTAAAGAAAAATTCATATAAATAACCTCCGGTTTTATTACGTGTTATTAGTACCTAGTACTATATTAACGAATTCCCCGTCATTTGGCAATCTTTTTTTCTAAAAAAATAGAGGCATCCGCCTCTATTCTGAACATGGCTTATATGTTTACTTTGCTAAATCGTTGGCTAAATTAAAAATTGCATAAACATGGTCGCTAAACCGAAATATATCACGACTGAAATGATATCGTTAATCGTCGTAATAAATGGCCCTGAAGCGACAGCAGGATCGACTTTAAAGTAGTGCATCAATAGCGGGACAAGCGCACCTGAGACAGTCGCCACTAGTAGCGTCGTCATAATCGATAAACCAACAACGAACCCTAAAAAGAGTGTCCCTTGCCAGATATAGATAATCCCCCAAATTGACAAGCCGCAAGTGACACCTATAATCACACCCGTCGTTAACTCACGCATAACGATTTTAGATAGGCCCTGCTTTTGAAACTCACCTGTGGCTATACCACGTACGGCAACGGCAAGTGCTTGAGTCCCTGTATTCCCTGCCATACCGGCAATCAACGGTAAGAAAATCGCCAGAAGCGCCACTTGATCTAACGTCGCTTCGAAACGGCCAATAATACTGGCTGTAAACAATCCTAAAAACATGAGAATAATCAACCAAGGTAACCGATTCTTCGCGGCTTGAATCGAAGTTAATTCTGCGGCATCAACGTCAACACCGGCAAGTTTTGAGTAATCATCATTGGCTTCTTCTTCCATAACGTCCATAATATCATCGACGGTAATAATACCGAGTAAATGATGTTGAAAATCAACAACTGGTAGCGCTAAGAAATCATAGTCACGCATCATTTGTGCAATTTGTTCTTGGTCATCCCCAACAGAAACCGATACAATTCGGTCACTCATCAAATCTTCAATAATTTCGGCGCCATCGGCAATAATGAGATCACGCAATGAAATAACCCTACTAGTTTGCGGTCTTGGTCAACGACATAAATATAATAAATCGTCTCAGCATCAGGTGCCTCTTGGCGTAAATGACGCATGGCTTGTTTAACATTCATCTCCGTCGTTACTACGACGAATTCTGTTGTCATAATACTACCAGCGGTTTTCTCTTCATAGTGCAACAAATCTTTAATCTCATCCGCTGCTTCTTCTTCCATAATAGTTAAGTAACTAGCGACTTTATCTTTGTCTAAGTCATTTAATATATCGACCGCATCATCCGTTGCCACTTCAGCTAAAACTTCAGCCGCATACGTCGGGTTCATTTCGGTAATCACATCTCCAACGCGGTCTTTGTCGATATGTTCAATGACATCGGCCATTTCCTCTGGTGATAAGTAGCTATAAACCAAATGCCGCTCAGTTTCATTTAACTCCTCAAATAATTCAGATTGATCATACGGGTGCATGTCCAAAAACTCATCGCGAAAGCATGAATGTCTTCTATGGCTAGCGCCTCTTCAATCTCTGTATATAATGGTTCTTTTTCATCTTGATCTAATTTTTCCACAAGAATGCCCTCCTTACCCGTATTTCTTTATCTTTTCTAACACTTCATTTTAGCATAACTTCTAGGTTGAAAAAAAGAAAAGAAAACACTTTAACATGTTTTCCCTCTTTTTCCTACCTATAAACATCAGAGACTATTTTAATCACACTGAGGCTATCTCTACTAAGACGACAAAAGGTATACATACATAGTTGTTCATGTATACGTACCTTTCTAATCGATTAGTAAGATTATAAATATTGTGCTAACAAGAAACTGATACTTGAGACCAAACCACCTAAAGACGTCCCCCAAATTAAATCAATAATCGTAATTTTGATTGGCCATCCTTCAAGTGTCGCAAGATTTGTTAAATCGTATGTCGAGTAGGTGATAAACCCAAACAACATCCCGCGTAGTAACGCCTCGACAAAGCTACCTGAATCAAGCGCTGGATTAATGACAAAATAGACTAAACCAAAAATGAAAATGAGATAAAACACAATCGCCGCTACCCAGTTGGGCTTTTTACTCATAATAAATCCGATATGCTCTTGATACAAATTTTTTGCAATGAAGCCTAACCATATCAAATCAATCACAATAAAGACTGCAAACGTAATAAGATATATAATGAAAAAACGCATCGAATCTCTCCTTTTTTATAAGTGATTGGTGTTGCTGATACTTATGGTTTGTCTGTTGGTTCTCTTTTCTTTATTTATTCGTCTTTCGTAATATAACTAACAGCAACGGCGCCTTTACCTGCGCCCATCGCGATAATGCCTGAACTCTTTGTCATATAGACAGGTGGTCTATTTAACGTCTGAGTTAATGCTTCGGAAAAAGCTTCTCCAAGTGACCGATCATCGACATAGGTGACGGCATAATGTTGAATCCCTTTTGTCTCATCTAGATTTTTTACTTGTTTTAAAATTTTCTTTAAAGCTTTATCAGGATGGAAAGCAATTTTAAATATGCCACCATCCCCCCTATCATCTAGGGTGATAATCGGACGTAATCCGACTTTTTTCGCCAAAGAGCCAGCCCTCACACTTAAACGACCTGAAGCAATCATATTGTCGAGCGTATTGATTTTGACTAAAATTTTAGACCGTTTAATCGATTGCTTTGTCGCTGCGATTAATTGTTCAACCGGTGTTTTTTCTTTTAATCGTTGAACCGCTTCCCACACTAGCAAACCTTCTGCGACAGAGTTTTGTTTCGTATCAATCACATGAATACGTGATTGTTCATGAGTAAAGTTAGTCGCTGCTTTCTTAAACACATTGTATGTCCCACTTAAGGCACTTGCGACCGTAAAGACGATGATATTATCATAGTATGAGAGTAAATAGCGATACGTATTCTCAATACTTTTAATTGTCGGTTGAGAGACGTTGGATGGGTCTTTTTTTCTTTAGCAAGTTCAAACAGTCGTTCATTTGAAACGGTTAACTTATCTAAATACGATTCATCTCCAACAAGAATGGATAAGTGAACCACATGAACTTGCTCATCATCAATAATCTCTTGTGGTAAATCTGCGATGGAGTCTGTCACAATCACGGTTTGGTACTTTCTGTGATGGATCCGGTTATATTGACCGACCATATCATCTACTTTCTGTTCTAGTATTTTACCGTAATGACTTAACCGTTTAAACATCTCACTCGGTTCATTCGTATGAACATGCACACGCACCTTTTGTTTGCCGTTGACTTGGACAATGGAATCACCTAAGTCATGCAGAACCTTTTTTAAATCTGGTAAATCTGTTGTTTTTTCAATAAGGGCTTCGGTACAATACCGGTAATGTAGGGCTGCTTCTTCGTGTTCATGTTCGATTGCTGGTAAGACTTCTTCACTTGTCAGTGCATCATCAATGATCATTTTACCTTTTAAGCCATCTAAAAATCCTTTTACAAAATAAGCAAACCCTTTAGCGCCTGAATCAACAACGGATGATTGCTTGAGAATTTTTAGTTGATCCGTCGTATGATCGACCGCAATATCCACTTGGGCTAATGCATTTTCAATCAAGACATCAAAGGCACTGATCTGTTGATTGGCCTGGTTAAGAGCTTCATGGAACGCCTTCATAATCGTTAGCATCGTCCCTTCAACCGGTTCTTCAATCGCCTGATAGGCAAAGTCCATTCCTGCCTTACTTGCTGCAATAAAAGCTTCTTTTGTGATATCCGTATCATTTTTCATCGCTTCGCTTAGCCCTTGGAAATATTGGGCGAAAATCAAACCTGAGTTCCCTCTTGCGCCAATAATAGCTGAATCAGCAATGGATTCTAACGTTGATTTCGCATCTTCTTTTAATTCAGCATGAAAGACAATACTTTGCATCGTGGAAAAAAGATTACTGCCAGTATCACCATCTGCGACCGGAAAGACATTTATTTTATTTAGAAACATCCGGTTATGCATGACTTCTTTTGCCCCGTTAAGTAAACTCTGGTAAAGTGTTTCGTGTGTAATAGTATCCATCATCGTCCCCCTGTTAACTCTTGACGTAAAAATATTAACAAGACTGTTTAATTTTTGTAAAAACTATCTTGTTAATTCATCTAGGTTATTCCCGTTTTTATTTATTGTTAAACTACATGTTCGATCGCTCCTCGTGAATAACTCACGATAAATATGGTAAAATACTAAAGGATCGTTAGTCAAGTGATACTTAGAAAAGAAAGTGAGGCGATGATATGGCACTGGATGTCATTGGGGATGTTCACGGATGTTACGATGAGTTAGTTGAATTGATTGATCAACTCGGTTACAAAGAAATCAATGGCCGATTCACTCATAAAGACCAACGACGCTTAGCCTTTGTTGGTGACTTAACTGACAGAGGTCCCGCTTCATTAAAGGTGATTACCCTTGTGTATCAACTGGTCATCGATGATCAGATAGCGGTGTATGTCCCAGGCAATCATTGTAATAAGTTATACCGTTATTTCCTCGGCAATAACGTTGAGATTAAACATGGATTAGAAACGACCGTTGAGGAATACAACCAACTGAATAAACAGGAACAGGCCACGATTAAACAAAAATTCATGACCATTTATGACCAAGCCCCCCTCTACTACTATGACAAACACTTAAACGTGGTCGTTAGTCATGCGGGGATTCTTGATCATATGATTGGTGAGACAAATAAACATGTGAAAGCCTTTGTATTATATGGTCCTAAACCGAAAGAGCACCATCCTGACGGCCGTCCTATTAGAGTGGATTGGACACCGTATCATAGTGGTAAGACCCTCGTTATTTATGGCCACACACCTGTTATCAAACCGTATATAACTAACAATACTGTTAACATTGATCTTGGTTGTATTTTCGGGAATAAATTAATGGCTATACGTATACCAGAACAAACAATGGTGTCTGTTCCATCACGTCAACCATTTCAACCGGACCGCTTCACCGATTTTAATGACCCATCACAATAAGCTATAAGTACTACCAACAATCACTGATGAAAATAACGAGCGACATCTACTCAAAAGTAAAACGACCACTTAATCAAAAGCTTGATTGAGCGGTCGTTTAATTATCGTTAATTAAAGATTCCTATACAATGAGTACTTCTTTAATCACTTATACGTCAGTCAATAAGAGGTGCCGCCGCTAACGTTGACACATCTACTTTAATCCCTGGTAAGTCATCAGGCCACGGCGCGGTAAATGATAACGCTTCATTTGTATAAGGATGTGTAAAAGCTAGGTGGTAACAATGCAGCGCTTGTCTGTTGGCATATTGTTTCGTTCCTCCATACAATGTGTCACCAATGAGCGGATGATGTACATGACTAAAATGCACCCGGATTTGGTGGGTTCGTCCCGTTTTTAATTCAATATTTAATAAGCTCATGTTGTCTTTTTCTTCAACGACGCGGTAATCCGTTTCTGCATATTTCCCGAAATCATCCACACAGCGTTCAATAATAGAACCGTTTTTTCGGCCAATCGGTAATGTAAGGATCCCAGACTTATCTCTAAATATTCCCTCAACTAAAGCTAAATAGCGCCTTTTTACTTTCATTTCTCGGAAATAACCATGGGCGAGTTGATGTTTGGCTACGAGTACTAACCTGAGGTATCCTGGTCAAGTCTCGTTACGATATGGACCGTGTAAGGCAACTGACTTTGATCGTAATAATGAATTAAACCGTGCGCTAGTGAAGGCGTATTGTTACCGATCGTTGGCACAACAGGCAAATGTGCTGGTTTATTAATCACGAGAATAAAGTCGTCCTCATACACAAGATCAAGCGGTAATTCCACCGGATATAAACTAGCAGACCGCTCTTCTTTTGGCAACAGACAATCAATCACATCCCCTTTTTTAACGGGCGTTCTGACATTAGACACCTCATTATTAACATAAATAGCGCCACCATGAAACTTGATCTTTTTTAATGTTTGACGTGATAGATGGACTTCCGATAATAAATAGTCACGGACATTTAACCCCTCTTTTTCTACAATAAATCGAATCATTTTGTCACTACCGTTCATCTGAAATAAAGGAATCATGTACCGTTTCCAGAACGGGAATGTTCGAAATCGCGCAAATTTTATTTTTTCTTTGGCTACCGTACATTCAAGTAAGTTTACATGGTCAACGGATTTCGTTAAATGATCAATCGTCATCAAAAAGCTTTGCGCTTCATTGACCGGTTTAAATTGCACCACATGGTGACTCGGAAAAATAAGGGGCGAGCCAATCGTCCGGTAAACCCGATTATTAATCGATGACATTTCAGTTAATTGCATCGTTGAAAGCGATGGATGAATAATTGCCCCACCGAGCGCCTTATTATAAGCCGTACTGCCTGATGGGGTAGACATGCACAAGCCATCGCCCCTGAAACGCTCAAAAAGTTCTCCATTGATATTAATATCCATCACGACAGATCCTTCGATTTTTCGCACCGTTGCTTCATTTAAAGCTAAGTACCTTTTGTATTCTTTCGCGTGTTTTTAAAAACTTTTACTTCTAGTAGTGGATATTCAACAAGTTCGAATTTCTCTTTTGAAATTTCAATGACTAATTTCTCGATTTCATCTGGTAACCAGTCTGCATAAAACCCTAAGTGACCGGTATGAACCCCAATAAAAGCCGTGTCTTCTAATCGGTGAAAGTATTGATGGACCGCATGTAAAAACGTCCCATCCCCACCAACGGTGATCACTAAGTCAGGTGTTTCTTCATCCATAATTAAGTCAAAGTCACTTAAGTACTGATCAAGGATGGTCTTGATTGCATTCGATTTATCATCACCTTTAGATGTTACAACAAATCGTTTCATTCCTTCTCCCCCGCCTTCCTAAATTTCGGTCTAATTTGATTAAAAATCCACTGTGCTTCTTGGACTTCATCTTTAATCTTTGCCATCTCCTCATCGAGTTGAAAGGCTGCTTCAGCTGCTTTTTTCAAACGTTTTTTTATATCCGCCGGTATTTGTCCTTTATATTTGTAGTTCAAAGAATGTTCATTAGTGGCCCAAAAGTTCATAGCTAATGTTCTAATTTGTATTTCAGCCGTCACAAACTTTTTTCCGTGAATCGTTTGGACAGGATATTTAATAATGACATGATATGAGCGGTATCCGCTGTCTTTTTTGTTTTTTATGTAGTCTTTCTCTTCAATAATATGAAAGTCATCGCGTTTTCTTAATAAGTCAACAATTGTGTAGATATCATCTACAAATTGGCAGAGACTCTGACGCCTGCGATATCTTGTAAGACCTCTTCTATTTGGTCATCGCTTAATTGTTTACGCCTAGCTTTATCCAACATACTTTGGACAGGCTTTACTCGTCCTGTCACTAGTTCAATCGGTGAGTGTTTTTTCTCGATTTCAAACTGTTTGCGCATCCCTCTTAATTTTACTTTTAGCTCATCGACCACTTGTGTATAAGGGACAAGTAGTTGATACCAATTCATTTCTTCCGTCATGTCCATCACCTCTTCGTCAATCTATGTCTCTAACCTTATTGTACCATATTCCTTTTTTACAAGCTGTAAATCTCGACAGATCACTGTATATTCCTTATACTAAGAGAAAAAGCTAAAGGGACTGACACGATGCAAGAATTAGAAATTGAACGCAAAAATTTATTAACGAAAGATGAGTACATTCGGTTAATTAACGGCTTATCACTGACCGATATCACACCTCAAAAACAAATCAATCATTATTTTGAAACGCCTGACTTTCAATTAAAACAAACGGGATCTGCTTTAAGGATTCGTGAAAAAGGCGATCAGTACGTTTTGACACTTAAAGAGCCACACGGAGATGGGTTACTCGAAACACACGCCGTGCTGACAAAAGAAGAAGCTGACCGACTCATTAACGGAACCGGTGAGCTTAAACCAACGATTGCGACGCGGCTTCTCGACCTCGGTGTTTCACTTGATGCGCTACAATTCGGCGGAACACTTGAAACTAACCGGATAGAGGTCAGAAAAGATGATGTCCTCGTCGTGCTTGATGAGAGTCATTATCTTCATCATGTTGATTATGAACTAGAAATTGAAGGGCCTACTCTAGAGTTAACAGAACAACGTCTGCAAGATATATTGACACGTTTCTCTCTTACTAAAAAAGACACGCCAAATAAATCGCACGATTTTATGCCGTCTTAAATAACAAGGATAGCTGTCATAATCATATTAGTTGCCTATTTTTCAATGGGACTGATACAATAAGGATATTAAACACTACTGTTTAATGATATCTTGTAGGAAAGGAGAATCGATGTGAGCGTAAACCAAACTGGGCCTAAGCATAATCACACTCAACCTAAAGAGGCACAGTATAGCTTCTTTGATCTCTTAAAAAAACCGATTGAAATTTACATGTTTACCGACCCACTCTGTCCGGAAGCTTGGTCACTTGACCCAATTATGCGTAAACTTCAATTAGAGTATGGGCGTTTCTTTACGATTAGACCGATTCTTACTGGGAAATGGTCATACATTTATCAAGATGACTTACACACACCGAAAAAATTAAAAGCTCAATGGGAAAAGACGGCTTGTGTCACAGGCGTTTGTTGCGACGGGGATCTTTGGATTGAAAATCCTGTGAGTTATCCTGTAAATGTCTCCATTGCGATCAAAACCGCGGAACTACAAGGCATTAAAGCTGGTCGTCGTTATTTAAGAAAAGTACAAGAAAAACTGTTTTTATACAAAACTGACATATCGACAGACGATGAGTTGATTCAGATTGCTCAAGATGTTCATCTAGATATCGATGAATTCAAACGCGATTTACATTCTGACACGGCAAAAAAAGCGCTTAGATGCGATTTAAATCTTACAAAAGAAATGGATGTCGATCACACTCCATCACTCGTTTTCTTTAATGAAGATGACGAAGATGAAGGGTTAAAATTATCCGGCGCTATCCGTATGAGATTTATGTCAAAGTTTTAAAACAACTACTTGAACATGATGTCTATCCAATGGAGAAACCAGCATTACTAGATTTTATTCGTTATTTTAAATTCGTAAGCTCCGTTGAAGTAGCTATTATCTTTGATTGGCCTGTCGAAAAAGCTTGTAAAGAAATGAAAAAACTTAAGTTACAACGCATTGTTGAACATGTCCCTGTTAAGCACGGCATGTATTGGCGTTATTTAGAAAACTAAACGAAACCTCCATTTACGCTGGTAAAGCGTGTGGAGGTTTTTTAGCTAACTGAAATTACTTACCCTATTTAATATTGTTTTGACTATGAGAGACATATTGAAAACTTGATAGATGCGAAAAAAAGAAGAAAGAACAGAAGAAAAAAAGACAGAAAAAATACGCACACAATGTGTGCGTATGATGCCATGACCGATCGTCATGGGGGGATGGGAGAAAGTTTTAGATCAAACAAAGGGGTTTTGTTTGTTAAACATCTCACAAACTACTATAGCAACGTTTTCCAACTTGCGCAAGCGTTCTATAGAAATTTCACAAAATTGTCATACTTGTTATAATTATTGTGCTTTATAAGAACATGTTAAGCGTATGAAAACCAGGCGAGTCTTAGCGACTCACCTGGTTTATTCTTTCTACAAATCACACTTAGGCTTCAAGTTGTTCAAGTAACGCCTCAAAATCATTTAATTTTTCTTCAAACACATCTAACGCATGTAAAATCGGTGCTTTTTCGGTCATATTGACACCTGCTTGTTTTAAGACATTGATTGGTTCATCCGAACTTCCTGCCTTTAAAAAGCTTAAGTAGCGCTCAACCGCTGGTTCACCTTCTTTAAGAATTTGGTGAGCTAATGTTTGAGCCGCACTATAACCCGTCGCATACTGATAGACGTAGTAGTTATAGTAGAAGTGCGGAATTCTCGCCCACTCTTTACCAATATACTCATCATATACAACATCTTCCCCGAAATACTTACGGTTTAATTGATCATATTCTTTTGTGAGTCGATCTGCCGTCAGCGCTTCTCCTTGTTGGTCTAACGTATGGATCAGATGTTCAAACTCACTAAACATCGTTTGTCTAAACACGGTCGCTCTAAACCCTTCTAAGAAGTGATTCAATAAATACAATTGTTGTTTTAAATCATCGGTTTGTTGCAACATGTATTCGTTTAATAACGCTTCATTACATGTTGAGGCCACTTCTGCTACAAAGATAGAATAGTCCCCGTAACGGTACGGTTGGTTTTCTCTCGTATAGTAACTGTGGAGAGAGTGGCCAAACTCATGCGCTAACGTAAAGACATTGTTTAAGTTATCTTGCCAATTCATTAGCACATAAGGATTGGTACCGTAGGCTCCTGATGAATAAGCGCCACTACGTTTACCTTTATTCTCATACACATCTACCCAGCGGTTATTAAAGCCTTCTTTTAGTCTGGATACGTATTCTTCTCCCATTGGAGCCAAAGCGTCAATGATTAGTTTTTGTGCTTGGTCATAGGTGTATGTCACCTCAACATCTGACACAAGGGGCGTATACATGTCATACATATGCAGCTCATCAAGCTTTAAGATGCGTTTTCTTAAGGTCACGTAGCGATGTAATAAATCAAGTCGTTCATTGACCGCCTCAACGAGCTGGTCATAGACGGTCTCTGGAATATGGTTAGACGTGAGTGCTTTTTCACGAGCCGATTGATAATGTCTCACTTTCGCATAGACGTTATCTTTTTTCACTTGATTGCCTAACGTCGCACTAAATGTATTAATAAACTTCCCGTACGTCTCATACATCGCCGTATAGGCATCTTGTCGTACTTTCTGATCCTTGGACTCTAAGAAGTTGATATAACGCCCGTGCGTTAGCTCAATCGATTCTCCGTCTTCATTCGTTACTTCAGGAAACGTTAAATCTGCATTGTTTAACATACCAAACGTTTGACTGGCCCCATTTGTCACTTCACTCATATTCGCTAATAGTTTTTCTTCTGCTTCAGATAATGTATGGGGACGTTTCTTATTTAAATCACGTAAGACCTTATCATAGCCTTTTAATCCGTCATGACGCTCAATAAAACCTTTTAGTCTATTTTCATCCATCTTTAATATTTCCGGAACAATAAAGCTTGTGTCACTGACAGCTTTAGTTAACAACATTTGCGCTTTTTGGTTAAGCTCTTGATAATGCGCATTCGTTGTATCTTGGTCATAGCGCATGTGGGCATATGTATAAAGTTTTCCCATGCGCAAAGAAATCTGATCATCAAAGACAAATAACTCATACAAACGCTCCGCTGAATCACCCAGCGTTCCCTTATATACCTCATACTTATCCAGTTCTTTTTGTAGAGCTAGACGCTCTTCTTCCCATAGTTTATCGCTTTCAAAAATATCTTCTAGTCGCCACGTGTCTTGTTCTTTTTGCTGGTCACGTGTCATTAATTTTTGACTCATCCTATTCCACTCCTTCGTTTATCTTATCTACTCATTATAACAAATATACCCGCATTTATTCGACTATTGTGATTTTTTTAACACCTCACTTCTGTCATTCTTTAAGTCTCTAGACCATGATCTTAACATCCATGACTAAGCCCACTTCTTACTTCCATGACATGATAGAGAAAATAACGACCACATATAAATCACCTTATATACACAAAAATCCCCTAACAGCGACTAATAGGCACCGTTAGGGGTAATCTATCATGATAAAGTAAAAAGATGTTTCATAGCTGTTAAACCATCTTCTTCGAAGATTGGCTTGCCGTACTCTAAGATTAAAGCGATGGACTGTTTTGACTTCGTCCCGAATTCCTCTATGGTGCTCTTTAATCCATCTTGAGCGATATCATCCAAATGCACATCATCAAACGTATAAATTAAAAAGTACTTATCTTTATAGTGGTAGATCGCATGATCAATGAACTCCGCATCAATCGCATGACTTAAATGAATCACGTCTTCAAAATCTTTGAAGCTTACTAAATTCGGTAAAATCTTATAATCCTCTTGGTCTTGATCGTCATGATTAGAATGGTCACCGATATGATCTTGTTCCAATAAACTTTCGATTTTCTCTTGAATATGATCTTGAGATACCATCTGGTCGACAGGTACTTCTAAGTTTTGTCCGTCTTTAGACATTTGTGCTTTAGTCACAGTAATCTCTAATCCTTTTTCTAAAGCTTGGACTTGAATCCATAGCGGCCCTTCAATTTCAAAATCCTCTTCTGCGTGATCAGCTTCCTCCATCACCTGCCAGAAGAGTTGCTCACTGCGTTCCCGGTTGTACCAAATTTCTTCCCGATTGAAACCACGATCTTCAATATCCATATAAGAAATATAAAATTTAATCGTGTTGTCATTGATTCTTTCTATTTTCATTCTCTCTTCTCTCCCTTCTGAAAAGGTGGTGGTAAAACATGTCTCTATATATTACCATACCCGAAAAAAACCTGCCTTAAGCTAGTAGTTCTTGCTATTGAATATCTATTTTATCGTATTTATGACGACTTGTCACTCGATACACACAAAAAAACAAGACACTAACCCAAAAGGTAGCGTCTTGTTTCAACTATTCGTTAGTTGACCATTTTTTGCGCTTCACGTAATTGGAACGTTCTTACTTTACGTGGCAAGAATCGTCTGATTTCATCCTCATTATAACCTACTTGAAGACGCTTTTCATCTAAGATAATCGGACGTCGTAAAATACCAGGATAATCTTTGATGACATCAATGAGATCTTTTAATGGCATTTGATCAATATCCACGTCTAACTTTTGGAAAACTTTTGATCGTGTTGAAATAATTTCGTCCGTACCATCTTCTGTCATACGTAAAATTTCTTTAATTTCATCTACAGATAAATTATCTGAGAAAATGTTGCGCTCTTGGTAAGGAATATCATGTTCTTCTAACCATGCTTTAGCTTTACGACAAGAGGTACAGCTTGGTGAGATATAAAGTGTTACCATCAACCATCACTCCTCAATTTTATATAGTCAAATCATTTGTATACGGCTAATTATTAGATTAAAATAATTATAATCTATCTCTATACTCCTAGTATACAGCAAAGGTATACTCATTGGATAGGGTATTTCCTCACTTTACATGAAAATTACACAAATCCATGTATATAACGTGTATACTGGTATAACTATTCCCACCCTTGTGAGAGGTTAAACATATTTTTTAAAAAACTTTTTTAACCTTTTCTTATTATAAGGCAGTTAGTTGAGAAAGGCAAGGTTTTATCTTGAAATCAAGATAAGCCGCTTTATGCATTCAGTTATGGTTTTCATTGTTAACGGTGGGGAATGCTTCTATTAAAAAGCACCCTAATCCGTTTTATGATTAAGGTGCTCACTTAGTTAATTTAAGTCATCAAGGATATTTGATTTTTTAACATTATCTCCATAAGTAAGCACTTCATCCGCTTTCTGATAACTTTTACCATAGATTTCTTCATCTTTATATGTATGAATATGTTCATACATATGGCGCATTTGTTGGTAAATAGCTTCTTCACCTTGATTTGATGGTGACCAGTAAAGGATCTCAAGTGGTGCATCCTCATTCGTTGCTAAAGACCGTCGATTATAACCAATCGATGCGGCATGAGTGAAACCTTCCCGTTTATAGAAATGTAAACGTTTCTGTGTATCCGTATCACTGTAATCCACAGGTTCAACTTCTAAAATAATCGGTTTATTTTTTTGTTTTAGTTTTTCAATCAATTGGTGACCAACACCTTTACCTCTCGTATGACCAGCAACGTATAAGTAGTCGATAAAGATAAACTCATCAAATTCAGCATACATCATCACGTGATCGTCTGATTCATCTTTATAATAGACATCCCCACGTTCTTGCAATAACATTTCCATATGCTCTTTTGATTTCATTTCATGTACTGGAAAGTACTCATTTAATTTTTCAAACCAATCCATTAAAAACATCCCCTCTCTACTATCCTTTTGTATTATAACAAAAGCCTTATCATTTAAAAAACTTACTCTCACACTATATACCGTTAATTAGCCATTTATTCAAGCTTACATTAAAAAAGCTCCCTTTCACTTAAGAAAGGCGAGCTTTACTCTTGAATGCACAAATCAGACAGGCGAATGGCTTAAATGTCATCTCATAATCATACTCGACCAAGACACACTAATTAATTGGGTATAATCGACACCTTCAGTGTACTTGTTACTAGAATTCCATAATAAGAATTCATTGATACCATTTTCATTCAGCGCACGAATTTGGTCTTCGACTTCTTTTTTACCGTAAGTAAAAGTTGCGCCACTATAAAGCCAAGGGGCAGAGAAGTCTTGAATCCACGGACGTGAGGTTGGTGCGTCATCACCAAGGTTTGACAACACCTCATTCTCTACTTTTGCATATTCGTCTGTTAGACGGTATGGTTCTTTATCTGGTACAGGAATATCAAAGTAATTATTTGACCAGTGACTTGGGTAAATCATCGATGAAATCACATCAACATGCTCTGAGATTCTACTAAAGTTTTGACCAATCCCTGGTGTTTCTTCAACGGTTGCGGCATAACCGAAAATATCAACGGATACATCAACACCGTAGTCATGTAATTCGTTTTTCGCATATTCTACGAAGTTAGACACAGCTTCCACACGTTTTTTAATATTATTTAATTCATGATCCTCATAATCCCCTTCAGAGTAAATGAGTTCTTCATCACGGCGCTCAAACCCTTCTGGGAAACGGACGTAATCAAATTGAATTTCCATAAAGCCCATTTCAACGGCATATTTTGCAATGTCTACATTGTACTCCCATACTTCTTTCATAAATGGATTCACAAAGGCTTCTTCACGGTTGTTTTTCCATACGCGCCCACCATCTTTAAATGATAGTTCAGGACGTTGTTCTGCCAGTACGGTATCTTTAAAAACAACGATGCGAGCAATAGGATAAATATCATTGGCTTCTAAAGCATCCATCATTGCTTTAGGATCGCAATATAATTTCTAGCAATATCATAATACGGTGAGGATTCATCTGGTTTAAAGGTTAAGTTACCATGGTCGTCTTTTACATCAATCACCATCGCATTCAGCTCGGTGTTATTAAGCAGGTCAATCAATGTCTCAAAGCGGCTACCACCTGCTGAGTGACCCGTTAAATAAATACCACGAACAGCATCTGGGTAAGTAAATGTGTAACCAGAATCAAAGCGAAATCGTTGTAAGCTTGCTTGTTTACTCGTTTGATCTAACGTAATGGTTCGTTTAGGACTAAAGGTGACATGGAGTGATTCTGATTCTTCTGCTAAAGCAACGTCTGTGTTTGCACCCAACCAGACCCCTAAGCTGAAGACAAAAATAGCTAACATTCTTAGTTGTTTCATTATGTATAACCCCCGCAATTTATTAAGTGACTCTCTTGTCTATTTTAGCTGATTTGCCTCTGAAAAGAAACCATTGTTTAAAAATGATGTCAAAAATAGTCTAAAGTCACACCATCCGCAACCAAATAGTTAAAATAATAGAAAAACTGCGACTAACAGAAGCGTTAATCGCAGCCACACATTATTTCATTTCTTTTTTGTATTGTTCGAATTCTTTCGTTGTACAGAGTACCAGTGTCCCTGTTTAATTTCCCTGAACTCTGGGTCCTCACTATGATCATGATCTTTTTCTGGATCATATTCCACACGACGACGTGTGCGCTCATAGTCAGGGTCTGGTAGTGGAATCGCTGAAAGTAGTGAGCGAGTATAAGGATGCATTGGATTCTTATAAAGTTCATCACTATCCGCAATCTCGACCATTTTACCGAAGTACATGACACCAATCCGATCACTAATGTATTTTACCATCGATAAATCGTGGGCAATAAATAAATACGTGTAACCGAAACGATCTTGTAAGTCTTTAAGCAAGTTAACCACTTGTGCTTGAATCGATACATCAAGTGCTGAAATAGGTTCATCAGCAATAATAAATTCAGGTTCAACCGCAAGCGCGCGGGCAATACCGATACGCTGACGCTGTCCACCACTAAATTCGTGAGGATAACGGTTCGCGTGCTCTTTATTCAAACCAACGGTTTCTAACAATTCAAAGACGCGCGCTTGACGTTCCTTAGGTGATTTCACTAAGCCGTGAATATCTAACCCTTCTGCGACAATATCCATAACTGTCATACGTGGATTAAGTGACGCGTAAGGATCTTGGAAAATCATTTGCATTTTTTGATTGAATGTTTTTAAATCCGCTTTATTTTTCTTACCGTGAACACTTTCACCTTTAAATAAGACATCACCGTCAGTCGCATTGTAAAGACGAATAATACTACGACCCGTTGTTGACTTACCACAACCAGACTCACCTACTAAACCGAAGGTTTCCCCTTTAAAAATATCAAAGGTAATCCCATCAACCGCTTTAACAACTGAGTGTCTACCGGTTTTAAAGTGTTGTTTAAGATTTCTAACTTCTAGTAATTTTTCTTTACTCATGAACGATCACCTTCCTTTTTACGTTCTTCAGGCACGTTCGCATGTAGATTGTCTTTCATACGCGATTGAACCGCTAAAGGTGGTTCCACCTTAGGGGCATGTTCATGTAACAACCATGTCGCTGCGTAATGTGTATCTGACACTTTAAACATCGGTGGTTGTTCGACAAAGTCAATTTCCATCGCATACTCATTACGAGTCGCAAAGGCATCCCCTATCGGAGGGTTCAACATGTCTGGTGGTGAACCAGGAATAGCAATCAGAGATTCTTCTTCATTATCCAGTGTTGGCATAGAGCCAAGTAACCCCCATGTGTACGGGTGTTTTGGATTATAGAAGATTTCATCAGCTGTTCCGATTTCAACAATTTTACCCGCGTACATAACCGCTACACGATCGGCTACGTTCGCAACGACACCAAGGTCGTGGGTAATAAAGATGATGGAGCTATCTACTTTTTTCTGAATATCTTTCATTAGTTCTAAGATTTGCGCTTGAATTGTGACGTCAAGTGCTGTTGTTGGCTCATCCGCAATTAAAATCTTTGGCCCACAAGCTAAAGCAATTGCAATGACAATCCGTTGACGCTGTCCACCAGAGAACTGGTGTGGATATTGATCAATACGTTTTTCTGGTTCAGGTAATCCTACAAGCTCAAGTAATTCAAGTGTACGCTTACGCGCTTCTTTTTTACTGATTTTGTTGTGCTTGAGTAACCCTTCCATGACTTGTGTGCCTATTTTCATTGTTGGGTTAAGGGATGTCATGGGATCTTGGAAAATCGTTGAAATATCTTTTCCACGAATTTTCTGCATCTCACGTTCACTTAACGTCGCAAGGTCTTTACCTTCAAATAATATTTCACCTTCTTTGATGCGTCCAGGAGGTGAAGGAATCAGTTTCGCGAGTGCACGTGTGGTCACTGATTTACCTGAACCTGACTCACCTACAATCGCGAGTGTTTCACCTTTTTTCAAATCAAAAGAAACACCACGAACCGCTTGCACTTCACCACCGTAGGTATCAAAAGAAACATGCAAATTTTTAACTTCTAAAATATTTTCCATGATTTTTTTCTACCTCCTATTCTCTCATTTTCGGATCGAGTGCATCACGTAGACCATCTGCTAGGATATTGAATCCAATCATGATGAGTGACATAACGATCGCTGGGAAAATCATGATGTATGGATTTACTTGAAGTGCTTTAAATCCATCGTTAATTAGTGTACCGAGCGATGTATCCGGCGCTTGTAGACCTAAACCGATAAAGCTTAAGAATGCTTCAAAGAAGATGGCGTTCGGAATCGTAAACATCGCATTGATAATAATTAAACCAATTGTGTTTGGAATGAGGTGTTTCGTCAAAATTCGCGTATGGCTAGCACCTAATGTACGTGAAGCAAGCACGAATTCTTGTCCTTTAAGTTTTAAGACTTGGCCACGTACAATCCGGGCCATACCTGTCCAACCTGTAATCGTTAAGGCGATAATAATCGCCACAATACCAGGGTCTAAGATCATAATCATTAAAATAACAACAACTAAGTTGGAATCCCGATTAAGACCTCGATAATACGCTGCATAATGGTATCCGTACGTCCACCAAAGTAAGCAGAAATACCACCATAAGCAACCCCAACAAGCATATCAATGAACGCTGCAACTAGGGCAATTAATAGCGAGATACGTGTTCCTAACCACACCCGTGTGAATAAGTCACGACCAAGTGTATCGGTACCAAACCAGAAGTACTCGTCGACACCTTGAGCCGCATATTTATCAAACGCATACTCAACAACAGCCAGTTCACCTGTTTCATTGTTCGGCTCTTGTTTCACTTCAGCTTCAATAAACTCTGTATCTGGCTGTTGGAAACGGGCTAACGCGCGTTGTTCCGCTAATTCAATCGTATCAGCTTCAAATGTTTCTCGATTTTTACCATCAAGTCCCAACCAAGAGAAGTTCTCTAATCCTTGCACTTTAGGTGGCATTCTTGAGAGAGATAAGTCTTGATCATCTAAGCCGTGTGAACTAAAGATAGGGCCAAAGATGGCCATTAAGACGATTAAAATTAAGACAATCATGCCAAATAAGGCACCTTTATTTTTTCTTAATCGCATCCAAGAATCTTGCCAGAAGGTCAAACTTGGACGATTAATTTTCTCACTTGTATCCTCACGGTCTTTCGCCATGACAAACAAGTCTTTATTTGGTTCGTTACTCATCAATCGTCACCTCCAGCTAAACGGATACGTGGATCGACTATACCGTAAAGTAAATCGATAATTAAAATAACTAAGATGAAGAAGAACGCAAAGAATAACGTTGTCCCCATAATAATTGAATAATCGTTTGTTAAAACACCACGTGTAAATTGTTCCCCTAAACCAGGAACCGAGAAAATCTGTTCAATAACAAGTGTCCCTGTCATTAAACTCACCGCCATTGGTCCCATGACGGTAATCAGTGGGATCAAAGCGTTACGTAACGCATGCTTAAAGATTAAAGCAAAATTTGATACACCTTTCGCTTTCGCAGTGACCATATAGTCTGATCCCAATACCTCAATCATTTCTGTCCGTAAGAATCGTGAAGAAATGGCCATTGGGAAAATCGAAAGCGAAATGATTGGCATAATCATTTGCTCTGGTGTACCCCAGAATGCAATCGGGAGTAATCCCCATTTCACTCCGACAAAGTATTGCAGTAATCCTGCAAAAATAAATGAGGGAATTGAAATCCCTAATACGGAAACAATGTTTGCTCCATAATCAAAAATCGTATTGTGCTTAATTGATGCCAATAATCCTAATAACATTCCAAAGAATGTTCCAATAAATAACGCCCAAATACCTAATTGCGCGGATACGGGAACACCGGCCATTAGAATACTCGTTACAGGTTGGTTTTTCAGTTGGAATGAGACCCCTAAATCACCTTGCACTAAGTTACCGATATATTTGAAATACTGAATTAGGATTGGCTGATCTAATCCATACTTCGCTTCAATGATCGCACGTTGTGCGGCTGTCACCTTTTGTTCGGCAGTTAGTGGAGAACCTGGGAGCAACTTCATGAGGATAAATGAAAATGTGGCGATAATAAATAAAGTAATCAGCATGTATCCTGCTCGTTTTGCAATGTACTTACCCATAAATTTCCCTCCTAATCAATTTTATTGATTATTCTACAAGAAAGTTCAAACAATTCAAACTTTATCTTAACACGGAAAAAGAGAGTATATGCCCTAAAAAGGCAGTACACTCTCTTCCAAGAACAAGTCTTGGCCTTCCGCAGCTGTTATTTTTTACTCTTCAATGTAAGCGTATTTATATGTGAAATCTGCTCCCATTGGGTTAGAAATAACACCTTTTACAGATGGACGCCATAGATATGCACGAGAACGTTGGTATAGAGGTGCAATAGCTGCATCTTCCATTAATACTTTCTCAGCCTCTAAGAAGTTTTCATAGCGTGCTGTTAAATCTGTAATTAATTCATTATTTGCTTCGTGAACTAACGTATCGTATTCTTCATTGTTGTAGTTCATTGTCATGTAAGGTGAATCTGATGTCCACATGTTCAACCATGTACTTGGATCAAGGTAGTCAGGACCCCAACCAGAGTTTTGGATATCATACTCACTGTTTTCATCACGTGAAATACGTTCTTCAAATGGTACAGATGTTACTTCAACAGTTAAACCTTCTAAGTTACCTTCAAGTTGGTTTTTGATGTAAGCATCCATTTCCTGTGCAACTTCACTGTCACCACCAAGGTAACCAAGTTCTACAGTATCAGTGCCTAACTCTTCAAGTGCTGTTGCCCAGTATTCTTTTGCTGCTTCTTTATCTTCTACAATAAGATCGCCATTGATTTCACGGAAATCTTCACCAGTATCTGGGTGAGAAGTAAAGCTTGATGGTACCGCACCATTGAAACTAATGAACCGTTTGCTAAGATAACATCAACAAGACCTTGCTTACCAATAGTCATCGCAATCGCTTTACGTACATTAATGTTTGATAAAAATTCGTTGTCATGGTTAAACTTCAAGTAGAATAATACCGCTTCACCAAGTGTTCTGTAATCTTCAGTACCAGCATACTGTGCTACATACTCAGCAGATAAACCTGCGCGGTCAATTTCTCCCGTATTGTATAAGTTTACACCAGTACTAGTCTCTTTTACAATACTAACGTTGATATTTTCTAATTTTACATTATCTTTATCCCAGTAATCTTCGTTTTTAACAAGTGTCCATTGGTTAGCATTTTCACCTGTTGGATTCCATTCAGTTAACACGAATGGTCCGTTATACAATAAGTTCTCTGAGTTAAGTGCGTAATCTGAACCCTTTTCAGTTACGAATGCTTCGTTCTGAGGTAGGTAAGTACCGAATGTTAATAAACTGTGGAAGTAAGGTACTGGCTTTTCTAAAGTAATTTTAAGTTCGTAATCACTTGTAGCCTCAACACCTAAAGTATCCACTTCTGCTTCGCCGTTTGAAATGGCTTCAGCATTTTTAAGCACACCGTTCATCATGAATGGACCGTATTCAGAACCAGTTTCTGGGTTCACGGCACGGCGCCATGCAAAAACGAAATCATGTGCTGTCACTGGGTCACTATTTGACCATACAGCATCTTCACGTAGTGTGACTGTCCACTCTAAACCGTCTTCAGAAACAACTGGGTCACCATCAGCAATCGCTGGAACTGGTGTTGTGTTTTCATCTAAACGATATAGACCTTCCATTGTTTCATTTAACCATTGGAATGCCACTGCATCCGTTGCCATAACAGAATCCATTGTTGGGATCTGTGATGCTTCGATTAAATTAAGTACTTGTTCTCCACTAGCTGAGCCAGCGTCATCAGAACCTGAATCGTCTTGTTCTGAATCTGAACCTCCATCATTTCCACTATTGTCGCTGTCTGATGTATCATCTCCACCACACGCAACTAAAAACATACTCATGACTAATCCGAGGATTAGCAGCAATAAGCTCTTTTTCTTCATCTTGGAAAGACCTCCCCTATTTTTAATTTTCTAAATATTCCGCAGATGAATAATACTGCAATTTGAATTATACTACCTTTTTTCAAATAATGCACTGATTTTTTAGAAAATTATAAACATACAATATCAAAAGTGTTGATATAACAACTTTTACCGAAAATAAAATAGTCCTTTTTTACTATTGAACGTTCGGGTTTGAACTTGAATATAATGGCATTACTTATCTTTTCATTGGATGAATCCAATGCCATCAAGGGATTATTGATGACAGTCTTACATTTGTGTCTGTCTGTTTACGAATGATAACTTGTGGTATAATGAGTCTAGTTTTATTGAAGATGGAGGTAACAAATGAAAAAACACATACAAGGCATTGCATTTTTATTACAACTGATAGGTTTAGTTTTGTTTAGTCTTACAACTAGTGAATCGTTCTTAACCTTGTTTAATACGACCACATACATCTTTTTGTTTCATTTATTGATTTATTTATCTCTTGTTACACTGCATGCGCGGTTTTTTGACGGTTTTCTTTATGGCATGCATCGCGTTTTTAGAAGTAAAAACAGACCAGGATCAATGGAGACTGAGTTTCAACCTGTATCTGAAAAAATTAAACGGCCCGTTGTTCATTTTTTTAAATATCAAACCCTCTTCTTTCTGTTAAGTAATCTATTACTGTTAGTCTTTTATTTGCTTAATTAGTTTAGAAATGATGTTTCTATAGGGCAACAACTTCATTAACATAATCCGTGATTAAAAGATAATTTAAATTTCGAACAAAAAAATAAAAAATGGCTCGGTCGTATCAACTACGACCGAGCCTTTCTATATTGTGACCGTCGTCTTCTTGCAATACAAAGTCAACAACTAGCCTTATTTAAGCATGCGTTTATCTCTTGTCTACAATCAATTTTTTAATTGATTTGGCGGCAATAACTTTCCCTTCACTCACAACGTCGCCATCAATCACCAGTCCTGGTGTCTTTAATACACCTAACCGCGCAATTTCACCGTAATCTTCCACTTTTTCAATGGTTGCCTCTACATTCAAATCTCTAACAGCCTCTTCTGTGTTCTCCATTAATTTCTTGCAGTTTTTACAACCTGGTCCTAAAATTTTAATGTTCATCTGTCATTCTCCTTTTGTATATATATTTACCACACCTATTGATACGTGTGGATGTCGCTTACACATTTAAAAAGTTAAATAAGTAGCCTATCAATATAATCCCAACAAACATGATGAAAACAAACGCCACCATTAATTTACCTTTAACAACTTTACTTAACATAATCAGTGATGGCAATGATAAGGCAACAACCGACATCATAAAGCTAAGAATCGTCCCAACACTTACCCCTTTTGCAATTAAAGCCTCAGCAATGGGTAGTGTACCAAAAATATCAGCATAAATCGGCATACCGATCACTGTCGCAATCACTACGGCAAATGGATTGTCTTCACCTAAGATTGAGGTAATCAAGCTCTCTGGAATCCAGTTATGAATAAGAGCCCCAATGAATACCCCTCCTAATACATACAGCCACACCCGTTGAAAGATTTCTTTCACTTGTTGAATAGAAAAATCAATCCGGTCTTTTAGCGTTAATTCATCAAGCGGTTTATCCGACGCTGTTTCGTAACGCACAACGTCACGCCCAAGGTCTAATCGGTCAATAATATAACCACCAACAACAGCCAGTATTAATCCCACGACAACATATATGACGGAAAATTTAAGACCAAAGAAACTCATCAACATAATGAATGAAGCTAAATCAACCATAGGTGAGGATATAAGAAAACTAAACGTGACCCCAACAGGTAGACCACTTGACGTAAACCCAATAAAAATAGGGATGCTGGAACAACTACAAAATGGTGTGAGTGTTCCGAGTAACGCCCCTATCACATAGCCTAAAAAACCTTTTACATTTCCAAGTAAACGCTTCGTTCGTTCTGGTGGAAAATAGCTCTGAATATAAGAGATAAAAAAGATAACGGCCGTCAACAATATGAAAATCTTGACCGTATCATATATAAAGAAATGGACACTTTCACCTATACGTGATGACATTGATAAACCAAAAACACCCTCAACGAGCCACTCAACAAGGTCGTATAACCACGTCATTTTAAATAATTGATCATTCATCCACTGAAAGAAAACCATTATCTTCCCTCCTCCTGCTTTAATAAGTGAAGTAAGGCCTTAACTAATGGCTTGTCCGCTAATTCATAAACGGTGAATTTGCCTCTTTTTTCTTTTTGTACAACACCGCCACGTTCTAAAATTTTTAAGTGATGTGAAATCGTCGAGTTCGCAATGTCTAACGCATCGACCATCTCACAAAGACAGGCAGGCGCGATCGTTAAAAAGCTAATCAATCGCAGGCGCGTGTCATCGCCAAAGGCTTTAAATGTCTTGGCAAACAGCTGTCGAGTCGTTTCATCTTCTACGACTGATAATGTCTGTAATCCCGCTATGTAATCGATCGCTAACTGGTCATTTTCTCTAATAACATGTTGATTTCCCAAATCATCATCCCCTCTCTTTTTAGAAAGTATATCACCATGTGAAGCATAACACAACTACTTTTTTAGTTTTGTAGTTTTGACTTTTTGATAACGCGACACTTTTTTGCTTCTCTAAAAAGCTTGTAACCTCTAGCGGTGTCTTAGCCACTTTGCCTTCACTTTATCTCCCTTCATGTTTTCTGTTATTTTCTTTTGTCATCGGTTGTGCTATAATTTTGTCATTGAAAGATAACTCTGAATCTCAGAGCGATAATTGTTATGACAAAGTTGGTTTATTATCCAAAGGAAACGTTAGCGAGCCTGGACGGTGTAAGCAGGTGTTTTAGGATGATAATGTGGGAACTTTTGAACATGTGTTTAGAAATAAGCACCGTATTTCTGGCGTTAACAGACAAGTTGATCTCATGCATTTAGAGGTAACAAGGGTGGTACCGCGGTTTTATCGTCCCTTGGATACTTTTAGGCATGTTTTTTTGTTTTTATTTTTATCACAACAATTTGATACAAAGGAAAGGTGAACAGGTATGGAAACTATTTTTTCAGGGATTCAACCAAGTGGCACATTAACACTTGGCAATTATTTAGGCGCGATGAAACAGTTCGTTGAACTACAGGAGGATTATGACTGTTATTTTTGTATTGTGGACGAACATGCGATCACCGTTCCACAAGACAGACTAAAACTTCGCGAAAACATTCGCTCACTGGCCGCACTTTATCTCGCGAGTGGCATCGACCCAGACAAAGCGACGTTATTTATTCAATCAGAAGTGTCCGCGCATACTCAACTCGGTTGGATTATGCAAACCCAAAGTTATATCGGTGAATTAGAACGCATGACCCAATTTAAAGATAAATCAGCAGGTAAAGAAGGCGTCTCTTCTGCTCTACTCACTTATCCACCATTGATGGCGGCGGACATTCTATTATATAATACCAATCTTGTGCCTGTTGGGAATGACCAAAAACAGCATTTAGAATTAACGCGTGACTTAGCTGAGCGATTCAACCGGAAATATAACGCTATCTTTACTGTTCCTGAAGTGAAAATTTCTGAAGTTGGTGCTCGGATCATGTCACTCCAAGAGCCAACGAAGAAGATGAGTAAGTCTGACGAAAATCAAAAAGCAACGATCTACATGTTAGATGAACCGAAAAAAATCATTAAAAAAATTAAAAGTGCCGTCACTGACTCAGAAGGCGTTGTCCGTTTTGATCCAACGGATAAGCCAGGCGTATCGAACTTGTTGACAATCCTTTCAAGCGCAACAAATACACCGATAAAAGATTTAGAACAACAGTACGCGGGCGTTGGGTATGGTCAATTTAAGCAAGACGTCGCTGATGCGGTAGTCAACGTACTTGAACCTATCCAACAACGTTACAGTGACATCATTACCTCCGACACCCTAGATGAGGTTCTCGACCAAGGGCGAGATGCCGCTAGTCGTGTCGCTGATAAAACTTTAGCAAAAGCTAAAAAAGCTATGGGGCTCGGTCGCGTCAGAAAAAGTAAGTAGGCAATAAGCTAATTATCTAGCCTGACACTATAACGGCAATGCGACAGTCAATATGAAGAACGGACCGAGACAACGCTCTCGGTCCGTTCTTTTTAACGTTAATATTGAAAATGCTCAAAAGTTTCTTCAACGACCGCCTCTTCGTATAACTCTTGGTAACAGGCATCAAGTGGCAACATGTTTTTAACTAATTCCTCGTGTACTGCTGTATACCCTGTCTTTAACTCTTCTAGAAAGCTTGGCCCGAAATCTTTTGCTGGTCGCTTTTTTAGTCGATAATACAGCGTCGTAAAATAAGTGAGCGCCTCATACTGTTCATTTAAGGTTAATTGTTCCAACATAAACAGCAACAAACTTTTTATTTCTCTTTCTTTACGCGTTAAGCCAACAAGGTGCGGATGCGTTAAATGATAAATCGAAGGCGTCTCTCGCTGTTTTTCTATTTGGTATTGACAAGGTTTAAGCGTTTGACACATGGTAAGGACTTGTTTTTCTTTAATCGGCGTGAGCCTCGATTTTAATAACGGGAAGTCATAACCTAACGTATCTATCGCCAATACCGCCGTTTGATCACAAATAATCGCACCAAAATCATAGCGATGGTGATGCTTATAGCTCGATTGAAACATACGCCGCATCAATTCTTTTGGAAGAGGCGCCAGACTCGTTTCAATAAGGTGAAAGGTCGAGGGTTCAAGACATAGGACGGGCAATGTCTGATACGTATCTAAAAAATCTCTTTTTCGCCATTCGTAATATGGACTGATCATTAATGGTTCTGTTTCCGCTTCAAACCAATTCACTTTGACGTGATGCACACAGGACATGACAAGTTCCTCCCTTTAGTCGTAGTATTTACAAGTTGGAGGTTTTTAATCCGAAAAATAGCGATCCAATCGTTTAATTCCAATGAGTACCATAAGTAAGCCAACGAAAAATAATTGGCACGTCGTTTGTTGCACCATAAATGTGACATACGTTTTTAGATCAAACGGTTGTGGCATGAGATTCAAATATAAAATAGCCATCACCCCACCTTGAACCATAAAACCAAACCCTATTAAAAAGACCACCACTTTTCCTAACTCCTTTAATCATTAGTGACTCACTTGCTGTATCTTATGACCAGAACGCCTAGACTATGCAAAAAAAGTGTCCCGCTCATCTTAATCAAGACGAGAGACACTTTTTTCGTTAAAATCATCCTATCATTTCATTAATCATTAAATTTCTTAAAGACGAGACAAGCGTTATGCCCACCAAAACCGAGTGAATTACTCAGAGCATACGTGATGTCTTTTTTGCGTTTTGTATTGGCAACGTAATCGAGATCACAGTCTGGGTCTGGTGTTTCCAGATTAATTGTTGGTGGGATGACACTATCCGTAATGGCCTTGATTGAGGCAATGGCTTCCACCGCACCAGCTGCCCCGAGTAAGTGACCGGTCATCGATTTCGTTGATGAAATCAATAACTGTTGACTGTGCTCACCAAACGCGCCTTTTATCGCTTCTGTTTCAAACTTGTCATTTAGCGGTGTACTCGTGCCGTGGGCATTAATATACTGAATATCTGACGGCAGAATACCTGCATCATTGATGGCCTGAAGCATGGCGCGCTTTGCCCCTTCACCATGTGGTGCTGGTGCCGTAATATGATACGCATCTGCTGTTGCCCCGTAACCGACAATTTCTGCGTAAATGTGGGCCCCACGCTTTTTCGCATGTTCAAGTGACTCTAACACAAGAATACCCGCGCCTTCTCCAATGACGAAACCATCTCGGTTTTGATCAAAGGGACGACTTGCCGTTTTTGGATCTGGGTTTGACGATAAAGCTTTTGCACTCGCAAAACCAGCGACGGCTAGGTTCGTAATCGGCGCTTCAGCACCACCTGTAATCATGACATCACTGTCACCACGCTCGATTACTTTAAATGCATCACCAATCGAATTGGTCCCAGTTGCACAAGCAGTTACTGTACATGAATTGATCCCTTTTGCTCCTAAGTGGATGGATATCTGACCAGCGGCCATATCAGGAATTAACATCGGTACGAGGAATGGGCTTACGCGACGATACCCTTTATCAACAAACTTGTGGAACTGTTCTTCATATGTCGTTAGTCCTCCGATACCCGAACCAACCCATACACCCACACGTTCAGCATTTGTATCATCAATCGTTAATTTTGCATCTTCTACCGCTACCGTTGCTGCTGCGAGCGCATACTGAGTAAATAAATCCATTCGTTTGGCATCTTTTTTATCCATATATATTGTCGGATCAAAGTCGGTTAACTCCGCCCCCACTTTTGATGGGAAATCATCTGGGTTCACTTTCGTGAGTGGACCAACACCACTTACACCCGCGAGTAAATTCGACCATAACGTTTCAATTGTTGAGCCAATCGGTGTCATGGCTCCCATACCTGTTATAACTACACGATTTTTCGTCATTGATTAATCCATCCTTTACTATCGAATTATTCTGTTACGCTCATTACATATAAAAGGGGTCGTTTATTCAGAACTGTTTAGATACGCTTTTATCGAAAGAACACGTCAATGTAAACTTATGTTGAAATCAGTCTCCACGACCATATGTTAAGAGCACGGCACCCCATGTTAAACCGCCACCAAAGCCAACTAATACAACATTGTCACCTGAGGTAATCTTGTTATTTTGCACTTCTTCTGATAACGCAATTGGAATCGATGCAGCTGAGGTATTGCCGTATTTGTTAATCGAGTACGCCATTTTCTCTTTTGGAATATCAAGACGCGTACGCGCCGCTTCCATAATCCGGACATTAGCTTGATGTGGAACTAAAAAGTCAACATCATCTTTTGTTAAGCCGGCTTTTAAGACAACATTCTCACTTGATTCAGGCATTTGACGTACGGCAAACTTAAAGACTTCACGGCCATTCATTCGAATCAATTCATTTTCTTGATAAAGAGCAGTGTCTCCTGTACCATCTGCGCCTAATTCAAATGACTTAATTCCGTAACCTTCTGCCACTTGCCCCATAACACAAGCACCGGCACCATCACCGAATAATACACACGTATTACGATCGGTCCAATCGGTAATTTTAGATAGTTTTTCTGCTCCAACAACAAGCACTTTTTCATAGCCGCCGTTTTCAATAAACTGAGCAGCGGTGATCATCCCGTACATAAAACCAGCACAGGCAGCTCCGACATCCATTGCTGCGGCCTTTGTCGCACCTAGCCGTTTTTGTAATTGACACGCTACAGAAGGAAACGCCATATCCCCGGTAATCGTCGCTACTAAAATTAAGTCTAACGCTTCCCCATCTATACCTGCATCACTTAAGGCCCGTACACTCGCTTCATAGGCTAAATCTGATGTTTCTTCATTCTCACTTGCAATATGTCTTGTTTCTATACCTGTTCGTGATTGAATCCACTCATCTGATGTTTCCACTATTTTCTCTAAATCCTTATTTGTCATGATGCGTTCAGGCACATAATGCCCTAACCCTAAAATCCCAGCTGTCATATCTAAATACTCCTCACTTATATTTATAATCAAATATTAAGACTTGGTACTAATATATATAATAACGAGAGTAAAATCAAGCTTTTTTAAGCAGTTTCTCGCATATTCTTCATTAAACAATGAAATTGTTAAACGGAAACATTTCATTTTCATTAAAAGTTTGCTAGAATATATTAGTTATAATCTTTATATAAATGAGGTGACAACATGCGGGTAATTATTTTAATGGTTTGGTCATTTTTTATTTCTGTTCTACTTGGTTACGTTTTATCAAGCATGGCCGGCTCTTCATTTGAATGGTGGCCAGTCCTTATTTTGACGGCTGTATTTACGCTCATCGGCTTCTTTATTGGTGAGAAATACATTGAAGACTAGCGCTAGAGATGATTATTTTAGTCAAAGGCCAAAGCTAGTAGCTTTGGCCTTTTTGATTAAAATAATAATCCAATAGCGGTTAAGGCTGCAAGCGGCAAAAGAAACGGCGCAAAAGGTGATTGTTGATAATACGGCGGCCGGTGATAAGGCGAACCATAAGGTGGTCGGTGATACGGTGGCCGGTGGTATGGCGGTCTGTTATAGGGTGGATTATACGGTGGTCGGTGGTACGGTTGCCACGGTTGGTTAGGTGGTCGGTGATACGGTGGTCGATTTCTCTCCCACCCATCGTTAGACGGATTATCTCCATAATAACCAATTCAACGAATTGGTCATCAACAGCTTGCACATAAGCTTGTAACCTATTCCCCTCAGTTGTTTCAACCCATACGTAGCGATTTACATACGGTTCAAGATCAAACTTAGAATATTGATGCATCACATGTCACTCCTCTCATATACATTAGAATATGACGAGGCCAAAAACATGTGACACTATGGAGGAATAATTATGACGATATTTTCATTAGTTTTGTTTTACTTGTTTTTTGGTTTAGTCCAAGGATTGACTGAACCTATCCCCATTTCATCGAGTGGCCATTTGGTCATTATACAAGACTTATTCAATTTAAAAATGGAGAGCTTAACCTTTGAGGTCCTCGTTAATTTCGCCTCATTACTAGCTGTCTTAGTCATTTATCGACACGATATTATTCGACTAGCAACGAATGGTTTAGCCTTCATGTTCAGCAAAACGAAAAAAACGACGGCAATGAAACAAGATTTTATGTTTATTGTGTATGTAATCATCGCCACCATCCCTGCGGGTGTGATTGGTTTATTATTTGAAGATGTCATCGCAGAAACGTTCGCCGGCGCCAACATGGTCGGTCTGACGTTAATCATCACCGGGATTGCATTATTTATTATTCGTAACTTAAAGGGCAAAAATCAGATCGTGATCTCAGTCTAAAAGATGCAATTATCGTTGGTTTAAGCCAGTCAGTGGCTTTGATTCCAGGTATTAGTCGCAGTGGCGCGACTATTGTTGCGGCTATGTTACTCGGGATGAAACAAGAAACCGCCTTACGCTTTTCTTTCTTGCTTTACATCCCTGTCTCGCTTGGCACCTTCATTTTAAAAGTCTCTGATATCTTTAGCGAAGGTGCAGGGGCAATGGTTTTACCTTATACAGCTGCATTTATCGCCGCACTTATTGCCACGTATTTCTCGTTACGTTGGTTTATGCATATAATGGAACGTGGTAACTTAATTTATTTCTCTATCTATTGTTTCATTGTCGGTTCATTTGCCTTTTTCATGCTGTAAGACGCTTATTCATTCACACAACTACCAAATAAGAGGAGGGAGCGTCATTGGCCATGTGTCCACGCATAAATAATCTCCATACAGATACAACAGTGTATTTCAATCAGCCTGATCATACACTTGATTTATCTAAAGACCAATATTTATTTCGACAAGGCGATGCGGTGACCGACCTTTATCTTATTCGAACCGGCCAAGTGCTCATCACAAAAACAACACCTGACGGTCGAGAATTATCTTTACGGTTTTTAGGACCGGGTGATTTAATTGGAGAAGTCCTCGTCACCGATGCCTCGACCCAGTATTTAGTCGACGCAAAAGTGACAGAAGCAGCGACATTAGCTGTCTATAGACAAGATGTGTTAAAACAAGCATTAAAACAAGACGCTGATGCCTTACTGGACTTACTAAACTATACACAACTCATGTATAGGAAAGATCAAACAAAATTTCGCGACCTCGTCTTGCATGGAAAAAAAGGAGCCCTTTATTCAATATTGATTCGTTTAAGCAACAGCTATGGTCAAGAACAAGCAGATGGCATTCACCTAACGCAGTCATTTACGAATCAAGAATTGGCCAACTTTTGTGCCACTTCACGCGAATCGGTCAATCGCCTATTGAGTGATTTAAAGAAGCAAAGGGTTATTTCTGAAAAGAACCAACAACTGATCATTCATGACTTGGACTTTTTAAAGCAAGCCATTAATTGCGATCAATGTCCTGTCGTCCTATGCACGATCAATTAATCTCGCATCATCAACCTGATTTTTTATACGTCCATAAAAAAGAGAACCCAAATCGGGTTCTCTTTATTCAATCAATCCGGTATACCTAAGGCAATCTTAGCATAACGTGACATCCGGTCTTTACTCCATGGTGGCGACCAAACAATATTCACTTCTGTGTCTTTAACTTCTGGTAATTCCATTAGCGCACGCTTCACATCCGCTTCAATGTGTCCAGCGAGTGGACATCCCATGCTGTTAATGTCATCGTCACAACCGCTGTTCCTTCCTCATTTAAGTCCACGCCATATACAAGACCTAAATTAACAATATCTATTCCTAGCTCAGGGTCAATGACATTTTCCAATGCGCCCAGCATATTTTCTTGTAGTGCCTCATCCATTGTTAGATCCCTCCATCTTTCTTTACTTTTTGTTTGAAAAACTTATCTTTAGTATATACAATTTCTTATCAAATTTAAATGACTTTCGCTTAATTCATCCGATCCTTATGATTGCGTAAAGAATTGACAACACGCTTCTCTGGCTAAACGACTGACTCTATGACCTTGATTTGGTTCTTTTACATAGGTCAGATGACCTTTATAGTCAGTATGGTCATTTAACTCCTGCGCAAATTGATCGGTTAAATGAAACGGGACATAGTCATCCGCTTGACCGTGCCAAATGAAAAGGTCCCGGTGGCCCAGCGCAGCAATATTTTGACTCAAGTCGCGTGTGGCTAAATGCCGTAATAACTGTTGTTCTTCTGTTTCAGACAGGGGAAAATCACCCTTCTTTAATTCAGCGGTAATATAATGATAGAAGTCAACCAGTTTTGCGCTCCCCATCAACATCGCTGCCTTCTTAATAAACGGGTACTGTGTCAGACTCATGGCGGTAATGATGCCACCCATACTTGTCCCGCCGACATATAACGTGGGTTCATCCTTTCCTGTCTTCTCTTTGATCCAATCATAAATCACCGCAAGGCGTTGACTGGTCACATCGATAATCTCAAAAAACGCGCGTTTTGTGTCGAGCGAGAAGCCCGATTAGCTCGACTATGTAAATAAGCATCAGGTAAAATCACACGATACCCTTGTTTGACTAATTGATACGCCAGAGGCAACTCATCGATACCTTCACCGCCAACACCGTGGTAATAGACAATGGTTTCAATCGGCATCATATGATTGACGTTAGGCTGACACACTGTAAGTTTTTGATCTTTTAGTTCGATTGTTTCAACACGCATCAACATCCCTCTTTCATCTGTTTGTCCTTTTATATTGCTCTTTTTCTCTCTTACTTTATCACGCCCTCATAAAAATTACCACTTATAACCTTTTACGAGATATTTACTTTACAGGCGGCCTTTTTTTTCTTTACACTTATGTCTAGAAGTGGAGAGTGAAAAAAATATGAAAAAACATTTAATAGCCTTAGATTTAGATGGAACGTTACTAACATCAACACAAACCATCAGCACCAGAAATAAACGCGCGATTGATCAAGTGCGTGCCCTTGGTCATACTGTTGTTATTGCGACAGGTCGACCACACCGGGCCAGCATTGATTACTATCATGAACTCGGACTTGATACACCAATGGTGAATTTTAATGGTGCCCTGTTACACCACCCAACAGATAAAAATTGGGAAGCTTTGCATTCCCCATTAGGATAAGAACCGCGAAGAAAATCATTCAAACATGTTACGAATTTGAAGTCAATAATATTATGGCTGAAGTAAAAGATGACGTCTATCTCGACCGCTATGATGAAGAGATTATGACCATCCTGCACACCCAAAAAGAAAAAGATCCGATTAAAATTGGTAGCTTAAAAAATAGCTTAACGAGTGATCCAACATCAATCTTAATTCATCCGAAAGATCACCACGTTGAAGCGTTGCGCAAGCGTCTTGATGATGATCACGCGGACGTTATTGAACATCGCCGATGGGGTGCGCCTTGGAATATGATTGAAATCGTCCGTGAAGGCATGAATAAAGCGGTCGGTTTAAAGCGAATCGCCCACTATTACCATGTGGACCAAGCTAATGTCATTGCTTTTGGCGATGAGGATAACGATATAGAGATGCTTGATTACGCTGGCATTGGTGTGAAAATGGCTAATGGTAATGATTGTCTTAATGCCGTCATCAATGAAACGACCGACACAAATGACAATGATGGTGTAGCACAATTCTTAGAAGCTTATTTTGAGTTTGATAAGGAGTGATTGTATGTCCATTTTGATTGAAAAGACCCCTAATCCACTCGCGATGAAATTCACGTCCCCGAACCAAATATTTGACGGAACAGATAGTTATCCCGTCCATAAAGGTGAGTCAGTGATTATCAGATTCTCAACGACCTCCTCACACTTGACGGGGTCAACCATGTTTTCGGTTACCAAACGTTTATTACCATCATTAAAGAACCAAATGTACATTGGGATCAATTAATCCCTAGTGTAACGGCTGTGATGACGGCATTTGGTTTGGCAGGCGAGGAAACCGACTAATACGTTTCCAAACAAAGGACTAAGATGCTTGTCTTAGTCCTTTGTTAATATTTAAAAATCCAGTTCAACTAATATCCCTAATCGTTTACCTTCTGTAATCGCATCGGCACGTGAGGTGACGTGCATTTTTTGGAAAATTTTCGTTAAATAACGCTCAACGGTTCGTTTACTCACATGAATTTCTGAGGCGATCTCATCATTTGAGTAACCTTTCTCAACATAGCGTAAGACGTCATGCTCAACTTCAGTTAAAGACACGCGTCGACCACTACCAACCATCACTTTTTGCCCATCTCGCTTTAACGCATTTAACCATTCCTGTGGAATAACAGCCAAATCATTCAGCGCACACATCACAGCATAAATCAGTTGATCATTGGAAAAGTTCTTACTAATAAATCCAACGGCACCTAACTGAACAAGTTTATTAAAGTAAGCGGTCGTATCATAGCCGGTATAGATTAAAATACGGGCACTTGAATGATAATCTTTAATACTTTGAGTTAATTCGATGCCATTCATCTGAGGCATATGCAAGTCGACAATATATAAATCATATAAACAGGTCGTCATTTTCAACAAGGCCGCTTCACCTGTTGAGACATAGTCTATCATTAAATCTCCTGTTTCTTCTAATAAACGTTTCGTTCCTTCACCGACAATCTTATGATCATCGACTAGTAAGATATGATATGGCATAGCTTCTCTCCTAACTATATGGAATATAAATGTGCACAGTGACGCCTTTACCTACCGTTGATTCAAATTCAAACGTCCCCTTAAAACTTTTAATACGTTCATTTAATGCAAATAAACCTAAGTGATGAACCCCATCGGATGACTGTTTTTTTAAATCAACACCGACGCCGTCATCTTTATAATCAATCTTTATACCTGTTTGTTCATGCTTAATAGTTAAGTTAACTTTACTTGCTTTTGCATGCTTATTGGCATTTGTTAAGAGCTCTTGGACCGCACGATACACAAGTAATTGAATAAAACGAGACTGATAAAAAGAGGGCTCTAAATTGGTGTCCAAGTATAGTTTGCTATTGCACTGAAGCTCGAATTTCTCGATCAGTTCTTTGATTGCTTCAAGCAACCCAACTTCATCAAGAATGGTTGGATATAGATGACGCGTTGTTTCTCTCATATCAAAAATAATGTCTTGCATCCGCTCTTCCATCGCTTTGTATTCTTCGGTACGACTTCTATTTGATTTACGCAAGCTTTCTAAGTCGCGCTTGAGTACAATTAAATCTTGTAAAAAAGTATCATGTAAATCGAGCGCGAGTTGTTTACGTTCAAGTTCGGACCATTCAAATAGCAATCGCGATAACCACTCCATATTATCATGATGTTTCGCTTGTTCGAGTTCTTCTAATAAATCTTCGATTTTTGTTCTGTTTTTAAGTGCTAAATCTACAAATTGCACGAGGGTCGTGACATAGTTTAATTGTTCCTGATTTAACACTTGTTTTGGCTGGAAGAAAAAGATAAACAATTCGCCCTTATAGTTATTGATAGGAATCGCATAAAGACCAAAACGGCCATTAAGTCGACCAACAACGAGGCGCTGATTAACATAAAAGTTAAGCAGTGGTATATAACGGTCTGGTAAGCGATGCGTCTTAATATGAGGCATCGTCATCGATCGGTGTTTAAGTACTTTAAAATGTTCAAGCGGGATGACTTCTTTTATTTCTCTCACAAAGCTTTGAATCACATCTCCCCTTGTATGATGCGTTTGTAGTTGTGTACTGAAACGGTAATAACTCGCTTGAAAATCGTTTGCCGAGACGAACAGTTGTGGTTTAAAGTAATGTTCTAATTGTTTCTTCGCAAAAAATAATCCTAAAATAATGATCAAAGTGTATGAAAATAAACTAAATTCTTTTCTAAATTGAAAGGAACTTTCAAACAACATTAAATGAAGTAAAGTAATGACGGCAGATAAAAATGTCGACAAAATCAGATAATATGGCAGCTTTTTGATTTGTACCCGTAATAAATAAAGTTGATTGGTTAAAATCATATACATTAGACCCATTGGAATAAAGAAGAAAAACACATTGACATATTCAAAAGGGATAATGCCTTCACCTAGCACAAAGTAAGGAATGATATAAAAGAAGATATAGGGCAAGACGCCAAGACCAATCGCATAAAATAAGCCATAAAGCGTATCCTTATCCGATTCTTTTTTTAATTGCGTGAGACCAGTGATCATTTGAACGAGAATCCAGAATACGCTGATACTAAAGGCCGGTAAGATTAAGTCATTGACAGCGAGTTGATCATAAACGAATAAAGCAAACACAATCGTAACAGCACTAAATAAATAAAGTGACTGGACCATCCACCAACTAAACCATACCGCTCGTCTCTCTTTGAAAAATTGATACACAAAATGAAAGAACAAGCTCGGTGCCATTAAAAAACTGATGATTAAAATCAGCTCAGCTATCGGGTATAATTTGATCTGTAAACTAGAGGCGTTGTACGCCACACTAATAATAAACATCGTTAACGTAATCAACAGCATACTTAATCCCGTGTCCTTACGCTTCAGATTAATATACACAAAAAAGATGCTGATTAGAAAATAGACACTCGGTAAAAGTAAATAAAAGAAGTACTGCAGGAAAATATCCGGTACATATCTCACGCGGTAACTTAATTGACGATCATCCGTTCAATCGTGAGTGTGTCTACTTGTTCTACTTTCATCTTTCTTATAATCGTTTCATGCTGACTAGGTGGGGTGTCGTTAATTGACACAATAAGATCGCCTTCTGATAAACCAACGGCTTTTCCCCATCCTAAACGATGCAAGTGGGTAATGACATATGTATGTGACTCACTTGTTTCACCTACACTGATGCCGGTAAAAGGCTGTAAATTATTAAAAAATAAATAACTAAAAATAATAATAGTAGTGACCGTCATCACCATCATGATTTGTGAATAAGATAAGTTTAAACGTTTTCCCATAACCTGTAAGCTCCATTTCCCAACCATGTATTTGCTTGTTTTAGTGTAGCACACATTGACTATTAGCTTCATAAGTATTATGCGGCTAATAATTTTTATAGACAGAAAAAAAGCTCGGGGGACATAATCGCCACGAGCTTTTACCTTAACATTACCGAATTGTCGAAATATAGCCATTAGGGGAGGTAATGTGTTTCCTATGTAGTGACATAGTGTTTACTTCCCTTTTATTTTAGCATAGCTAAGTAAATATTGAACCGACAATTTAATAAAAATTACCGCCACGTGGTGTCGGTTTTACAATTAAGCAAGTTATTAACTGTGTATTTTTCCCTTCTATTCTCTTCTAAAGAAGCCAAATACACCGGCTGTTTGTACAATATTAGTGAACGCTTCAGGGTCTGTTTCATAAATGATCCGTTCTAAATCATACAATTCATAACGGGTAATAACAACGACTAACATTGACTTATCTTCCTTCGTATATGCGCCTCTAGCTGGTAAGATGGTAATACCTCGTACCACTTGTTCATGAATCGCACTTGATAACTCATCTGTTTTCTTCGTCACAATCATCGCCGTTACTTTTTCATGACGAGTATGAATTCCGTCAATGACCCGCGTCGCAACATAGAGGGCAAGTAACGTATAAAGCGCATTCTCTGGCTCATTAAGCAAGCCGGCGAAGAAGATAATAATCCCGTTGACAATCATAAGGTAAATACCGATGGGACGATCTTTCATTCGCGATAAAATCATCGCTAAAATATCAGAACCACCCGTTGATGCCCCCCATTTGAGCGTGATTCCAACCGCAAAACCACCGAGGACCCCACCAAATACAGCATTTAACATAATGTCATCAGAAAAGCTATAAACAGGAATAAGTCTAAAAAGAAGGTAGACATACCGACAGATAACATACTATATAACGTAAAGTGCTTCCCTACTTTAAACCACCCCATCAGAAAGATAGGAATATTTAAAAGTAAGAGTAAAATCCCTGTTGATATAAAATCAATATTAAAAAATTGACTAAATACCGTTGATAACAGTTGTGCTACCCCGGTAAAACCACTCGCATATACATCGGCACTAATGAAGAAGAAATTAAGCGCAATGGCGTTAATCAGTGCACCTATAATCACAATCACGATTCGTTTGACCTCAAATAAAAACACGTCAGTTCCCTCCTATACGTTTCATTAATCATCTATATTAAATGTTTCCCTATTTCACAATTCTTTACACTTTAAACGAATTTAGCAAAAACCTTTGACGAACACCACCCTACACTATAAACTAGATAGTAATAGGATGCAAATCTTTTTTTACTCGTCCTTAAGGAGGGAATATATATGACAGTTAAAATTATCGCGGATTCAGCAAGTGATCTCAGTCAAGAGGACTTTTCATCACTTAACATATCCCGTGTCAGTCTTTCAGTCTTAATTAATGAAGAAACTTATTTAGATGGTGAAAATATTGAGCCACTGTACGTCTATGATGAAATGCGAGAGGGTAAAAGTCCGAAAACTTCTCAAGTTACACCTGATCAGTTCGAAACCGTATTCAGACAATGTGCTGAAAACAAGGATACCTGCCTTTACTTAGCTTTCTCTTCTGCCTTATCTGGTACCTATCAATCAGCTACGATCGCACGAGACGCGGTCCTTGATGACTTCCCAGAAGCAGATATTCGGGTGATTGATACGCTATCTGCCTCATTTGGTTACGGCTTAGTCGTAAAAGAAGCAGCGCGATTAGCAAATGAAGGGCAATCTATTGATCAAATCGTTGCTCAAAGCCAGTACTATGCGGAACATATGGAACATATCTTCACAGTTGATGATTTGGAATATCTCTACCGCGGTGGACGCGTCTCTAAAACGGCGGCTTTTATGGGGACATTGCTTAAAATCAAACCAATCTTACATGTTGCTGATGGAAAACTTATTCCTTTAGAAAAGATACGCGGTACAAAAAAAGCATACAAACGTTTGCTCGATATGATGGAAGAACGCAGTATTGATTTAAAAGATCAGATTGTCGGTATTAGCCATAGTGATTGTTTAGACAATGCTGAAATGTTGGCAGATGAAATTAAAGAACGCTTCGGTGTTAAAGCTGTTGAGATTCGTATGATTGGTGCTGCCATTGGTTCACATACCGGCCCAGGTACGATTGCAATCTTTTTCCCAAGTAAACCCGTGCACTAATTATAATCCTTATAAATAATCCTTATAACCTCGCATCTTAAGAAGCGAGGTTTTTTCATGTGTTTCTTTATTCATTAATACGAATAAAGCCGTAAGAGCATGTTTCACTCTTACGGCTTTATAATAACCTTATTAGTTCACGCGACGTACATGACCGCTAAATTTACTTGCCCAATAACCTGATGTCATATCTGCGATTGCTACACCTGTTGATGTTTGAGAACCGATAAATTTACCGTTACCGACGTAGATACCAACGTGTCCATTTGTCTTATATGTGTTAAAGAAGACGATATCACCTGGTTGAACTTGGCTGTAAGGAACTTTCGTCCCTGTATATTGCAAGCCTGATGTACTACTTGGGATATGAATACCTTCTTGTCTAAATGCCCAAGAGACATAACCTGAACAATCAAATAACCCACGTGAAATATCGTATTGTGACCGTCCGCCACCGAATTTATATGTTGAATTACCAATGTATTTGTAACCAGCTGAAATGATATTACTTGTATTCCCACTACCTGCACTTACCGTAGGTGCAGATGAAGAATCGTCTGTGTATTGCGAAGGATCACTCGTTGACGTTTGTGCTTGACTGTTACGTGCACGAATATCTTCAATCATTTGCGTAAGATCACTTGCTTCTAATTCTAAGTCTCTTACTAATTGTTCACTTTTTTCTTGTTGTTCTGTTAATGTATCGATATTTTCTTGATGTTGCGCCTTTTGGTCTTCCAATTGCGCTTGCATCAATTCTAATTCTTCCATTGTTGCTTCAAGTGATGTTAATTTATCTTCTACTTCTACTTTTTTAGTTTCAACCACATCTTGTGCTTCACTGATTTGATCTAATAGTTTTTGATCTGACTGAGTAATTTTATTAATCATTGTGACACGTTCAATAAAATCTAAAAAGCTTTCAGCACCAAAAATGACTTCAATATAACTCACTGTTCCGCCATTTTTTTGAAGTGCGACCATGCGGTCTTTTAAAATATCGCGGCGTTTCTCGATATCTTCTTCCAAATTAGCAATCTCTTCTTCTAAAGTTGTCACTTCAGCTTTTGTTTCTTCGATTGCTTCTGTTGTTTCTGTGATGGTCGTTTCATTAGACTCAATCGCTTCATTCGTGCGTTCAATTTGGTCTTCAAGTGCGACCATTTCTTCTTGTAGTGTTTCTAACTCTGCTTTCTTTTCAGCGAGCTTTGCTTGTACTTCTTCACGTTCCTGTTTAAGCTCACTTTCTGTTTCTGCAGATACACTATCACTTAATAAAGGCGATGCAAATAAGAGACTTGATGAGACGATAAGACTTGCGAGAATTTTTTTACCAAACACAGACATTCACTCATTTCTTTTTATAATTTGTCATATATTAGTTATAGAACCTTGATTTGTAAACGTTACCAAGATTCTTTCGTTAATTTCCTCAGTGACGCTAGTATAACACGCAAAGGTGTCAGGACAATTTTAATTGTATTACAATTATGTTACAAAGTTTGTACCTAACCCATAATTATCAGATAATTAACAAGCGACTTTGTCTCCTTTCGTATAATGAAATCTTCCTGATATAAATATGATGATACGGTTATCCCTTTGTCCGCGGACGATTATTGAACACAAGAAAAACACCCAGCGAATGGAAGATATCCCTCGATCTATAAGGGTTAACGTCCATTCACTGGGTGTGTCATGACACACAATCAGAAATAACGATGTAAGTCTTGAAGGGAGTGTGTTAATTGAGTGACAGATAATTGACCGGGAGCGGATGCTTGTGAGACCGAACCAAAAGTTAAAATGGAGCCTGTCCATTCCCCGAGGAGACGACTAATTGTTCCTTGTTCTCCCATGGACATCGTAATAACTGGCTGAGTGATTAAATATTCTGCTTCCACAGTTAGTGCTAGCAGCGTGAGGACATCTTGTTTGGATTCTGGCATCACAGCTAATTTCACTATGTCACCACCATCGTTAGCAAGAGCGCTAAGTAACTTCTTACCGTCTTCATAACTTGGTGTTGAATGAAAGTCGTGATAGGACGTGATCACTTTGACGCCTTTTGCTTTAGCATAATCTATTAACATCGTTTTTCCTTCATAATCTCTTGCCCATTCAAGATCAATCACATCAATCACACCTGAATCAATCGCTTGTTTATAGCGGATTATGTACTGATCTTTTTGATACGGCAGTTCCCCGCCTTCTTCTTTCGTTCGGATGGTGTATATGACAGGGCGGTGTTCTTTTTCTAATAAGGTAAGAATCGCTGAATCATCACCCGTAAAATAGTCTGCCCGCCACTCGATGACATCAATATCTTCTCGTTTCGTCTCTTGCCAATCCATAATAAACGCTGCCTCTGTTGTAGCAATAATCGCCACACAAACCTTTGGTGTTGTTTTAGAATCAAATGATATATGTTTTATCTTCATCGTTTAGCCCTCTCCTTGAGTATGTGTGTCTCATATCTCTTAATTAATTATGCTGCTTGTCTTTTTAGTCATAGCTTCAGTTATGTTTTGATTATTCTGACACTTGAGTTTTTATTGTACCTTAAAAACAGACAAACTGCCACCATTGGTTGATGGCTGTTTGTCTGTTGATTAAGGGTGACGATTATTTTTGTAGTGACCAATGGGTAACGGTCCCTTTGACGTCACCTGTTAATTCTAGCTTTTCTTCATCAGCTTTTGGATACATCCGTGTGGTCATCACCTGTTCACCATCATTGATAAACACTTCTAATGACGAATGATCAACGAAGCACTGAAGTTGATTTAAGGCGGTTAAGTCAACGGCACGTGTTTGACGTCCTCTACCAGCGTCACCGAGTGTTAATGTCAATTGTTTCGTGTCATCATCATACGATAACGTCACATCTGACCGGATGGTGATACTCAAATCTTTTACTTGTTCAATTGTCACAAGGAGTTCTGCGACCTTACCAGTGAAATATTCATAAGCGCCTTCACTTAATTGAAGCTGACGACGGTCTTCGTTATGACGAAGTGTTTGATAATTTGGATGTGGTCGCTGCATAAGTTGATGGTTTTCCACCGTTAAGACACGCGGTAGTGTCATCGCATGTTGCCAGTCATAGTCAAGCGGATTATCATAATCGGCATCAGGTAAGCCCATCCAGGCCCACATAATTCGCCGGCCTTGTTCATCTTCAAATGTTTGTGGTGCATAAAAGTCAAAACCATGATCCAGTTCATAAAAGTGACTGGTTGGTTTAAATGTGACGTGTTCTTCATCCATCTCTCCAAGGTAATACCCTGACTGATAGACGTTTTGATACAATAAGCCATCTGGCTCCATACCTTGAGGTGAGACGATTAATACTTCTTTATTGTTTAACTCGAAAAAGTCGGGACATTCCCACATATAGCCCATACCTACCTCTGGACCAAAGTAAGGACCATGATAGTCCCAATCCTTTAAGTTAACGGATTTATACAACATAACCAGCCTTCATCGTGACGATTGCGTGCACCAAGAATCATATAGTACATGCCATTAATTTTTCTGATTTTCGGGTCTCGAATATGGTTGCTGAATACGGCTGGATAATCTTTTGAATCTATGACAACCTCTTTATTTTGAATTGTCATCCCGCCGTCATAGCTAACGGCATGAATCGTATTTTGTTCTCGTCCTGAGGTAATATAATCATGGTCACCTAAATGCTTCACGTTTCCGGTGTAAAAATAATGGATCACACCATCTTCTTCAAACGCACTACCTGAATAGACACCATGGAGGTCATACGGTTGATCAGGTAATAACGCTAGTCCTGCATCATCAAAGTGGACGAGATCAGTTGATGTATAATGCCCCCAATATTTTAAACCTCCCGCCGCATCATACGGTGAGTATTGATAATAGAGATGATAGAGACCGTCTACTTGACAAGCGCCATTCGGATCATTCAGCCAACCTGTCGGTGGCATCACATGAAAATGCAGCCGATAAGGATCTTGATCATTCGCTTCAAACGATGCCATCATTGCTTTATAGCGTTGTTTCATTTCGTCATGTAATGGATTCATTGATACATCCCCCTGTCCTATTTCTTTCTTTAATTCTGTTGATGGATGAATGCTTTGGTCGCTTCAATCGTTGGTAAGGACTCAACCGCCCCGTGCTTTGTTGTTGTGAGTGCCGCAAAAGCATTACTAAAGGTTAACATATCGCGCGCACCTTCTTCTGTTAGGTCAGTGATTTTTTCTAGCTCAGCTAATTGATATAAAAACGAGCCAATAAACGCATCTCCTGCCCCAGTTGTATCAATCGCCTCAACTTTAAAACCATGGTGTGCGACATTAAAACCTTTCATTAACAAAACGGCGCCGTCTTTACCTTTTGTATAAATGACACATTTGACCCGTTCTTTAAATAGAGATTGTAAAGCTTCTTGTTCATCTTTAATTCCTGTAATAAACGTGAGTTCTTCATCCGATACTTTGACGATATCAGCAAGTGGCAAGAATGACTGAATCGCTTCTTTACAACTTGCTTCATCTGGCCAAAGTGGGAGTCTGACATTAGGATCAAAACTAATCGTTGCTCCTTGGCGAATCGCATCTTCAATCACTTGTTTATGAGCATACTTTACTGGCGCTTCAATTAAATCGACTGAACAAAAGTGTAACAGGTCACCTTTATTAAAAGGAATATCTTTCACCTCTGTATCACTCAGTAACATATCAGCACTAGGCTTACGATAAAATGAAAAATCTCGTTGCCCGTCTTTTTTTAATGATACAAACGCAAGCCCTGTATTCGCTTCGTCTGTTTTTAGTAAATACGTCGTATCAACGCCATACTGTTCTAATTGTTCCGTAATATGATCACCAAAGGCATCTTTACCTAGTTTAGAGATAAACCGGCTCTTTCCACCTAACTTACTCACCGTCATCGCAACATTTGCCGGCGCGCCACCCATCACCCGTTTAAAACTAGACACGTCTTTTAAATCTGAATCCGTCACACTTGGAATAAAATCAATCAGTGCTTCACCAATACTATATACGTCGTTCATTACAGTCATCCCTCTCATTTTAACATCTATAACTTTCTTCTTATTCAAACACTTAACCTTCTCTTTAGACTACTTTTACATAAGCTATGTTAAGTTATACCCCTATTTATAGTGATTTACACGCTATGTTTATTGGTATACTTGAACAACACTAAGGGTACAGGCAGATGCCCTATACCCTATTCGCATTAATAAATCTGTTTTTAATTTATCTCTTTTGCAATACTTTGTGATTGAATTCTTACCAGAACAAAGCCTACAACAAAGGCTACAGCAATTACAATTAGATATTGCGCTAGCATCCAAAGGCTACTTGTGTATAGTAATAAACCTGGGATAAATGTGATACCCATCCCTGTACCAGCTAATCCTAATAGTGATGTCACTAAACCACCTGCTGCTCCTCCAATCATTCCAGATACAAAGATTCTGAAGTGACGTAAGTTTACCCCAAATAATAATGGCTCTGTAATGCCGAATAGCGTTGATGCTGTTGATGACAATGCATTACTTCTTTTAATTTTGTTTTTCAATAAGAGTGCAGTAGCAATGGCTGCACCAAATTGACCAGCCATACTTGCAGTACCAAGTGTATTAAGAACGTTCTGTCCAGTATCATTTAACAAACTAATTTCGATAATGGATAATGAATGGTGTAACCCGGTAATAACAAGTAATTGTTGGAATGCTGCGTAAATAACATATCCAATACCTAATGGAGCCTCAATTAAGAAAATAATAGATTCAATGACACCGTGTTCAACAGTTTGTAAAATAGGTCCTAAGATAAATAACATAACAGTAATCGTCACTGTTAAACTAATAAATGGTGTCACAACTAAATCCATCATTTCAGGTACTACTTTACGTAAAACTTTTTCTAATTTTGAAATCATCCAACCAGCAATAATGGCTGGGATAATTGAACCTTGATAACCAACTAAATCAATGCCAAATACGGTCATCGCTTCAGCATCACCACCAGCAACTGCCCATGCGTTTGGTAATTGCGGTGCGACCATCATTAAACCGACAACAATACCAATGATTGGATTACCACCGAATTTCTTTGTCGCACTATACGCAATCAATACTGGTAAGAAGGCAAAAGCAGTATCAGTCAGCATCCCAAATAACGCTAAGCCGGTATCACCAATTTCAACACCTAGTTCAAGGAGTAGTCCTCTAATCCCCATAAGCAAACCCGTTGTTACTAAGGCTGGAATAAGTGGTACTAAAATGTCGGCTAACGTTCTAATTACACGCTGAACAGGATTTAGATTTTTATACACATCTTCTTTAAAGTTACCATTTGATTCTTCACTATCACTGTCACCCATCACTGCTTTTAAATCTGCATAGACCGCATTTACTTTGCCTGTCCCGAAGATAAATTGGTGTTGGCCTGTGTTAAAGAAATAACCTTTTGATTCAGGAATTTCTTCTGCCATCGCTTTGTCTACTTTACTATCATCTTTTAAAATAATCCGTAAGCGCGTAGCACAGTGTTCATAATTCTTAATATTGTCTTTACCACCAACAACTTCAAATAACTTGTCGAGCGTTTGTTGATATTTCATCTTGTTCGCCTCCTAGTTTGATTAAAAATATATGATGACATACTTGATATTCCCCAGTATGAGACATCTTAATCCTGTTTTAATTGATTAACTGAAATCGATTTCATGTTTCTTTAAAAAAGAACGGATGGTTCTTTTTATATAGCTTTTACCGATGCCCGCGTTTTTAACTCAAACGTGGTCATGAATCGTTTGCCCTGCTTTGTGTCATCTTCCATTAGTTCGAAGACAGCTTCAGCGGCCATTTTACCACTTGTTTTAAAGGTGTAATGCACGGTTGTCAGTGGTGGGTTTAAATAGGCTGCCAGTTTAATATCACCAATGCCGACAACAGAAACGTCATCTGGCACGCGAAGTCCGGCATCAAGTAAGGCATGAATCGCCCCAATCGCTAAGTGATCCGTTACCGCAAATACGGCCGTTGGGGTTTTATGCGTTAAGATTTGTTGCATCATCTGGTAACCTGTATCGATATCAAAATCTCCTATAGCCATTAACTTGCTGTCAACTTTAACAGCATATTTATTCAAGCAATCTAGATACGCTTTTTTTCTTACGACACCAACCGCTTCATCTTTCTCATCAACACCGATAAAAGCAATCTCGCGATGATGTTGTTTGATGAGATACTCGGTCATACTAAAGCTTGCATCGTAATCATTATGAATAATCGATGTGTACCCTTTCACTTCTTGTCCTAAAATAACAATCGGCACAGCAACTTATCCATTACGGCTAAATGGCGATCGGTCACTTCTGTTCCCATCATAATAATCCCATCGACAGATTTATTCGAAAGAAACTTTAAATAATTGATTTCTTCCTCGATATCTAAATCTGTATTGGCGATTAATACTTGGTAACCGTGTACCTTTGCGACTTCTGTCACACCAGCCACCACACGACTGGCCGTTTCGGTACTAATTTTCGGTACAATGACACCTAACATGTGTGATTTTTGGTTTTTCAGTGATTGCGCGATAGGATTCGGTTGATAGTCTACCTCTTTGATCACTTTCAATACCGCTTCACGCTTTTCTTCTTTTACATATCCATTGTTGTTCATGACTCTTGAAACAGTCGCAGGTGAAACACCTGCAAGTTTGGCAATATCTTTAATACGCATACGTTTCACCTCTCATTGAGTTGATTGGTGAAATAACTGAAATCGATTTCACAATTATATTATATCAAATCATATCGATGTGTCAACCGTTTTTTAAGAAAAAATGTATTCGTTTTCATTTTGCAACAGACTTTTTTATCGTTTCACTTAATAAACGTCACATATTCGCTCGTTGGTTTACGGTATCCTCTTGGTTTTCTACTGGACACTTTTTCTTTCCCTAACGTGATCATCATAACGACTTCTTGATCATCATCAATTTCTAACAATTCTTTGACTTTTAGTTGATCAAAACCAATCATAGGACACGTATCAAACCCTTGATCTTTTGCTGCCAACATAAACAGCATCGCTGACAATGACCCGTTTCGGATAGCTTCATCACGCTTAAATACTTCTCCACCAGCATGATAGAAATTAACCGTATCACTCACCATCAGGTCATATTCTTGTTTGTTTAAGATCCCGAGTGAGTGTAAACCTTCGTAAATTGTCCCTGCTTGTTCGTGCGCTATTTTACTGCCGGTCACAATAATGACCGCAGATGCGGTTTGAACCTTATGTTGATTATTGGCTGCTTCCTTTAATGCTTTTTTCATCGACGGATCAAGTACAGTAATATAGTGCGTGTGTTGTAAGTTAAAGGCTGATGGGCCGTATTTAACAATCTCGAAAATGTTCATTAATGCTTCTTGAGTTACCTCATACCCCTCCACAAAATTACTAGCTGAACGGCGTTCTTTTATAAGTGTTTGAAACTCTGTCATATGTTTACTCCCCTTATTGCGTCTCATTATTCATATTTTATATTGATTTTATCGTCATTTTTTCATTATTATTTGATTTATTTGTCATCTATTGGTATGAGCGCTTTTTCTATCGCTTCTCTTTGTGGTTCAAGTTTTGGCGCAAGGGCTAACCCTTGACCTAATGATGCTTCATCACTATCCACGAGATACCCTGGCCCATCGGTAGCCACCTCAAACAAAATGCCATTCGTTTCTCTTACGTAAAGACTCTTAAAATAATGACGGTCAATCACACCAGACGACTGAAAGCGTTCTTGAATCTTGTCTTCTATTTGCCTTAGTGCGGCTTCATCTTTTACTCGTAAAGCTAAGTGGTGAATACTCCCACGACCTGGTCTTTCCACTTCGCCTGCCTGTTGTTTAATAATGATTTCACTTGCGATATCATTTAGTACGGCTCGGTAAACGGTCTCTTGTTCTCCTTCACTTACCTTGGTCATTCCAAACATATCGACCAAAGTCTGGCCTATCCTATCCCCATCGCGAACGGTAATTTCAACCGGTCCAATACCTTTAATTTGGTGGGCTTCTGGCACATCCGTCTCATCCCATGGGGCATGTGCACGCAACGCCTCTGACTCTGCAACGACAAGGGCATAGCGTAATCCTTCTGGGTCCTCAAACAACAGTGCGTTATATCCTGCATAAGATGATACAGATTCTATCTCCATTCCACGAGCCCTTAACCGATCATGCCAAAAGGTGAGACTTTCTTGTGAGGAGACAACTAAGCTGATTCTTGTGATTGCATTTGTGCCTCGATAGGTTTTACCGACCGCAGGTATTTCAAAAAATGTCAGTGACGTACCGGGTGTCCCGACTCTATCAGCATAAAATAAATGATACATGGATGGTTCGTCTTGATTAACGGTTAACTTCACGCGTCTCATACCGAGGACGTCAGTATAAAAGTAATGATTTCTTTGCGCTTGTTTGGTGATCATTGATAAGTGGTGGTGTCCTAATATCAGCGTCATGTGTTTATGCTCCTTTTGTTAAAATTGTATTCTACCTCGTGATTTTTCCGATTATATAATGTTATCTGTCACTATCATACACGTGACGTATAGGTAAAGTAAAGATTTTTATTTCGAATTCAAGATATTTTATATAAACTAAAAAGGAGCTCAACATGAGCTCCCAAAGTTTAGCACTAGACACGATAGGTTTTAAATCA